>CAJXWI010000628.1 GCA_913062735.1 uncultured Arcobacter sp. | reverse complement strand
AGTAAACTGCCATGTAGTTGCCACAACCCATGCCGGTGAACTGTCTGCTACATAACAAATCAAAGCATAAAATACTCCGAATCCAATTGATCCAGTAAGTGTCCAAAATATATAATTTTTAAAAAACTCTAATATTAAAAGTTTTAGATAATTAAAGCCTTTAAATAAAACAAAACCAAAAGCTAAGAAAATCAACATATAAATATACCTCAATGTTGCAGACCAAAACCAATGCCCTCCATCTATTGCAATGTATCGATTGATGAGAAATGTTGAGCTAAAAAATAATGCTGCCAGTAATCCTATAAATATTATTTTAAAAGTGTTGTTGTTCATGAAAATCTTTTTTATTGAATACTATCAGTATTGGGCGATTTATAATAGTAATATATTGATGTATAGGAGATTGTATAAATGACAATATTTTACTATTTTAAAAAAGATTTATAGAGTATAATAGTAATGAAAGAAAATAACATGCATAATTTAAAACAACAACTATCTTTTATCAACAATAAGTTTGAAAATATAAATATGGCTAAACATTTCCACGATGAGTATTCTTTTTCTTTAATTTATGATGGTAATCATTCCTATGAAAATGAAAAAGAAAAGTTTATTTTTGGTTCTGGTATGATTCAGGTAGTTAATCCTTATGAAATTCACTCCACTAAAAATAGTAGCTGGTCATATCTAAATATTATGCCAAGTACTGAACTTATTAATGATATAGCCAATCATTTGACTCAAAATGATAATGAAAAAAATATTTTATTTCATCCTATTATCACTGATTCAAGAGCCATAAAGTTATTTCATCACCTTTTTATTTTGATGAGTAACAATAAAGATAACAAAATAGAAATAGATACCGCAATGATAGATTTTTTTGAATATATTTTAAAGTACCACTCTTCTCAAACTCTGGATAAAATAGTAAATATAAGCTGCACAAAAAAAGAATTAAATAAAGCTTTAGAGTATATGAATGATTATGATAAAAAAGACGAAATAACCCTATCAGATATATCCGAACAAATAGGTATCTCAAAATATCATTTTATCAAGGAGTTTAAAAAATACATAGGTATTACCCCCAATCAATATCTTCAAATAAAAAAAGCGAACTGGACCAAAGAATTATTGCAACAAGACATACCCTTGTCTCATATTGCATATGAATGTGGTTTTACAGACCAATCTTATATGATTAAAGTATTTAAAAAGTTTTATGGATATACACCCACTAAGTTAAATAAAATCCACCTTTATAGTAAATAAAGAATACTGATTACTATACTATTGTATTAAATCTCCTTACCTTTAGATGTTATAATATCAAACATATTAGCTCTAAGACTCTTGTGTTATTGGCTAAGTTAGATAAAGTTATTCCTTTAAAATATTCACTTAATCTCATAAAGGAATTTCGAAAAGATCAGATTGTTGTAAAAACTAAAATAGTATAATCACCTTAATATTAGAACAATTGAATGGAGGTAGTGTATGAACTATATAAATGAAATTTTATCTGAACAAAAAATTGTCGTTATAGATGGCGCTACGGGCACGGAACTAGAACGTAAAGGCTTTGATATAAATGACTCTCTTTGGTCAGCTAAGTTTTTGATGGAAAATCCTTTAGCTATTACAGAAGTACATGAAGATTATCTAAAAGCTGGTTCAGATTGTATTACCACTTTAAGTTATCAAGCCACTTTTGAAGGGTTTATGAAAAAAGGATTAACAGAAAATCAAGCCAAAGATTTATTGCAATCATCGGTAAAAATAGCTCTTAGCGCACGTAATAATTTCTGGGAAAGTAAAGAGAAAAATAAAGATAATAGAAAAAAACCTTTGGTAGCTGCTTCAATAGGACCTTATGGGGCATACTTAGCTGATGGTTCAGAGTTTAGAGGTGATTATGGTTTAAGGCAAGAGGAACTTATAAAGTTTCATAGAAAAAGAATGAAAACCCTTATTGAAGCCAAACCTGACTTACTTGCATGTGAAACTGTTCCTTGTCTTCTTGAAGCCAAAGCTTATGTGAAGCTATTGGAAGAGTTTCCAGCAATATCTGCATGGATTAGTTTTAGTGCTAAAGACGGTAAACATATCAATAGTGGTGAGAGTATTCAAGAGTGTGCCCAATATTTGGATAAGAAAGAACAAATTATAGCGATTGGTATAAATTGCACTGCACCAGAATATATTGAGTCTTTAATTGAGCAGATAAAAGAGGTTTCCACTAAACCTATTATTGTTTATCCCAATGGAGGAGCAGTCTATGATGGGAACAGTAAAACATGGAGTACCGAAGTTGAAAATGCATCTTATGGAGAAATGGCTGAACAGTGGTATAAAAAAGGAGCAAGTATTATTGGAGGGTGTTGCCAGACTACTCCCAATGATATATCTCAAATTATCAAGAAGTTGAAATAGCTAATTTTACACTATCTTTGACAACTAGATCTTTAAACAAAACGTATTGTTTTAAAATACGTTTTGTCTGACAA
>CAJXWI010000627.1 GCA_913062735.1 uncultured Arcobacter sp. | reverse complement strand
AAAGAGATTAAAATTGTCGACAATAATATAGTAATTGTCGACAAAAGGAAAATGCAATGTCCATAAAAATAAAAGACAATTTAAAAAACAAGATTGTTGGTTATATTTTTGATGCTATACTTAATAATGAATTTAAAAGCAAAGATCAAATAAAAGAAACACATCTTGCAAATAAACTAGAAGTAAGCAGAGCACCAATTAGAGAAGCTTTCTCACAATTGGTTTCTTTAGGAATTTTAGAACAAATAGAAAAAAGAGGTGTTTTTGTAAAAGAAATTAATAAACAAGACATCATTGATACCTATGAAGCAAAAGGAATTATTGAGGGTTTTTTAGCAAGATCTTTTATTAAACAAGCTTCTAAAAAAGATTACGATTTATTAAACACATATGTCATAAAAATGTCTAAGAATACAAACAGCCAAAAAGAAATAGCAAGCATTGGTACGCTTTTTCATAAACACTATTTAAAATATGCCAATAACAAGCTTTTGTTAGAAGAATTAGAAAAATTAAATAAAAAATCTCAATTACTTTTTTCAAAAAATCTTTCAAAACTTTATTCTATTGAGGAAGTTAAACAACGACACCAATTAATAGCAGATGCTATTATAAGTAAAAACGCACAGTTAATTGAAGATACTATTAAAGAACATTATTTTCATACTGGAAACAAAATTATTCTATTACGTTAAGGAAAACACATGAGTTCAAAATATATTTTACAAAGAAGTTTAAAAGCAGATCTTCCTGTTGCAGTAAAAGGTGATGGTATTTATATCATTGATGAAAACGGAAAAAAATATTTAGATGGTTCCTCAGGTGCAGCAGTATCGTGTTTAGGTCATAGCAACCAAAATATCAAGGATGCTATCATTAAGCAACTCCAGAGCCTACCTTATGCACATACTTCTTTTATGACATCAAAACCAGCAGAACAATTAGCAAAAATGCTAATTGCTAAAGCTCCTGATAATTTTGACAAAGTTTATTTTTTATCAGGGGGTTCAGAAGCTGTTGAAACTGCTTTAAAATTAGTAAGACAGTACCATCTTGAAAATAATGAACCAGAACGTAAAAATGTTATTGCCAGACTTCAAAGTTATCATGGGAATACTTTGGCAACCTTAGCAACAGGTGGCAATGTTAAACGTAAAGAAGCATTTTTACCCTACTTACCTACATGTATGCACCATATTGACCCAGTTTACGCATACAGACTTAAAAAAGACAATGAAAGTATGGATGAATATGGAATCAGAGCTGCTAATTTATTAGAAGAAAAAATCTTAGAATTAGGAGCCCATACTGTATCTGCCTTTATATTTGAACCCTTAGTAGGATCTACATTGGGTGCTGTGGAAGCTCCTCTTAGCTATTATAAAAGAGTAAGAGAAATATGTGATGAATATGGAGTATTACTTGTATTTGATGAAATCATGTGTGGAACAGGAAGAACAGGATATTTATTTGCAAGTGAATATACCCAAGTAGAACCTGATTTAATTACCATTGCTAAAGGTATTGGTGCGGGGTATCAAGCTTTAGCTGCATGTTTAATTTCTAAGAAAGTTTGCAAAGCAATTGAAGAAGGTTCTGGAAATTTTTCTCATGGTCATACATACATTGCTCATGCAACAGCTTGTGCTGCTGGAATCGCCGTTTTACAGGAATTTGAAAATGAGAATTTATTAGAAAATGTTCAAAATATGGGACATTATTTAAAAACTACCTTAGAAGAAAGATTTCTTAAGCATGAACATGTAGGAGATATTAGAGGAAGAGGTTTATTTCTTGGGCTTGAACTTGTTAAAAATAAAGAAACAAAAGAATGTTTTGATCCTAAACATGCACTTTTTGCACATATTAAAAACACTGCAAAAAACTTAGGATTACTTTGTTACCCAATGGGTGGAACTAACTTTGGAAAAGAAGGGGACCATATTTTATTAGCGCCTCCTTTTATTATTAACAAAGAACAAGTTATTGAGCTTGTAGATAAACTAGAAAGTGCTATTAATCAAAGTTTAGAAGAAAAGGGTTTAGTATGAACACAGGAATAATGGTAGCGCCTAATGGAGCAAGATTATTACAAGACGAGCACGAAGCTTTACCTTTAGAACAAGAACATATTGCACAAACAGCATATGAGTGTGAACAAGCGGGAGCGCAAGCCATACATTTACATGTAAGAGCAGATAATTTTAAACATATACTTGATGTTAAAAAATATCAAGATACAACAGATGCTATTAAAAAACGTTGTTCAAAAGATTTTATTATTCAAGCTACCACAGAAGCAGTAGGAATGTATAAACCTGCTGAAATGATAGCTTTAGTAAAAGAGTTAAAACCACAAGCAAAGTCTGTTGCAATAAGAGAACTTATTTTAAATGACAGTAAAGAAGAATTAAATGCTGCAAAAGATTTTTACTCTTTTGCAAGAAAAGAAAACATTGGTGTCCAGCATATCTTATATTCACGTGAGGATGTAGAACGTTTTGCCAAGCTTTTGGA
>CAJXWI010000626.1 GCA_913062735.1 uncultured Arcobacter sp. | reverse complement strand
TAAATATATCATAGTCATAACCTTTTTGAAGATCAGAAATAGCATATACAATATAAACCCCATCATTAGCAATATTTCTCACCACGTTATTAATTATATTGATATAGCCTAAGCTATGAAACTTATCGATTGACGGGATAATTGCTATTATTTGAGAGCTATTGGGTATATCATATTTTTCATGTAATGATATCCTACTTCGCTTCTTATCTTTTTCATCCAATAGAAATGCAGGATCTGCGCCTAAACTTGATTCTTTATAATTAATTTTGTCTTCTAGATACTTTTTGGAATTATCATCTCTTACCCCTATAAAATTTGCATAAGGAAGAATATATTCAATAAGATAACTACTAAACTTTGAAATATTTGTATCAAACCCTACCGCAATAGTCCCATAAAATATATTGTAATATTTAGCCAATAATAATAATTGTAAATTCGTTGCAATATGACCCCATATTGGATTTGGTATTCTTGGCTCACCGAACTGTTCTCCACCGCCTATAATGATACCATCAACATCTTTTAAATACTTTATTGTTTCTAACTTCATTCCTCTTAAATGCAACCTGAATATTATTTTATTATTAGGAAATAGTACTTTAGCTTTTATCTTATTATCACATGCAATAATTATTTCATATCCCAGCTTTTGTAATTCATCAATCAATACTAGAGCAATGGCATCGTCCCCGATATTTAATCCACCATATGGGCCAGACAGAATAATTTTTTTTTGTTTCATAAGTTAATTTATCCATCTTAAAACTAAATATATCAGATAGCGTACGTATTGCTCATCCATGCCAGAATCTTCATTATTCCAAGATTACTACAAAAAATTATAAATATTAATTTTTCATAGAATCTGTTTTAATCTTCTCTCCCATCTAACATCTCCTTAAAGAAAGCGTCTTTATCAATCATTATTTTTGGATTTTTTACTATATAATCTACAATTTCATCTAAGGGCTTACTATAAAAATCTAATTCAATAAGCTTTTTAATCGTCTCATCATCAAATCTATATTTGATGATTTTCGCAGGAACACCGGCAACGATGGCATAAGGTGGCACATCTTTTGTCACGACGCTGTGAGCTGCAACTACCGCCCCATTACCCACAGTTACACCATTCAATATAATACTATGCCCACCCAACCAAACATCATGCCCCACACTGGTAGACCGGTGAACTTCAGCTTTTTCTTTTTTGATTCTATCCGTTAAATCGTTTTGTAATTCAATTTTCAAAAAATCCGCTATTGCAGTGAGACCCCTGCTTGAAGTTTGGTTATAGTTATGATTGGCAGGTCCAATATATACATTAGGTCCTATTGATGTAAACCGACCTATTTTGCGTACCAATCCCGTAATAACACTATATCTATTAATAAGTGTGAATGCACCAATGGAAACATCACCATGTATTTCGACATTCTTTCTAATAGTCAAATAATCTTCGTAATTCATTTTTCTTTTGAAACCAATAAATGATTGAACTATTGAGTTCCTATAAGAAAATTTATACACAATATTTGTGAAAATATTTTTTATTATATCTTTCAATTTATATTCCTGTGGAAAATTTTGTAAAAACTATTTAATAATAGCAACATAATGAGTAACTCCAATGACTTAACCCATATGTAGAAATTAAAGATAGAGTTTTCATTTTTATTGAATTCCAAAACCAAGATCAAAAGAACAAATATACATGTTTTAAAGAGAGACCTAAAATTTATATCTATCAAATTGAATTTTTTTATTTGCATGTATGAAATTACATTCATAAAGATATATGTCAAAATTGCTAAAAAGGCACCTCCCAAAACTCCAAAATATTTAATAAGGACGATTCCAATTATAAAGCCAATAACCAGTGTAACAATTTCATTTATAAATATATTATTAGTTTTGTTTTTTAAAAACAATATTTGCTTAAAAAACAAATAGCGACTCCTTGCCAAGTGACCAATGGCAACACCAACCATGACCATTGCAGCTAAGGAACTATTGTAATTGTTCGCAAAAAGGTAAATAGTTAAGTCATTAAATATTGTTATTATAAAAATAACTATTAACATGAGATGTTGTATCTCTTCTATATAGTGAGTTGTTAGTTTTTTAACTTCTATTTCATCTCCCTTTGCCATCAATTTTTTTACTCGCGGAAGGTAGGCCGACATATTAGCAGTCACTATAATACCCGCAACACTACCAAACATAAATCCGATACCATATACCCCCATTTCTACAAGGTTGACATACTGTGCTAGAATTATTCTATCTATGTTCATAAATACAATAAAAGCCATACTACCACCAATCAGTGGTAAAGAAAATTTTATAAATTCTTTCAAATAAGCTAGATTAAAAGCAAATTTAAAATTAGGCACTGTTGGTATAAACAAAATACTTATCGCTAATATTTCAGCCATAAAGAATGAAAGCATCACTTCTGAAATTCCACTGCGAACATGAACCAACTGGTAATACAAAAGCCCTACCAAGATAA
>CAJXWI010000625.1 GCA_913062735.1 uncultured Arcobacter sp. | reverse complement strand
GGAATAAAGGATGTATCCTTTATTATTAAAGGTGAAAATGCATACGGGTATTTAAAAGCGGAAAACGGAATTCATCGTTTGGTTCGTATCTCCCCTTTTGATTCTAATTCAAAAAGACACACATCGTTTTCTTCTGTAATGGTTAGTCCTGAAGTTGATGATGATATTGATATTGAAATCGAAGACAAAGACATTAGAATTGATACCTATAGAGCAAGTGGAGCAGGAGGCCAACACGTCAATAAAACAGAGTCAGCTATAAGAATCACTCATATTGCTACAAATGTTGTTGTACAGTGTCAGAATGACCGCTCTCAGCATAAAAATAAGGCAAGTGCGATGAAGATGTTAAAATCTCGTTTATATGAACTTCATTTAGAAGAACAACAAGCCTTAAAAGATGGAGTTGAGAAATCTGAAATTGGGTGGGGTCATCAAATTAGATCGTATGTTATGCAACCCTACCAACAAGTTAAAGATACACGATCAAATATCGCATATTCAAATATAGATGCTATTTTAGATGGAGATTTAACAAAAATAATAGAAGATGTATTAATAGCAACAGCTAAATAACAGCTTTTTTTTTAATAAATAAAGAATAAATATCTTTTATTCTTTATTTATCTCTTACAAATTGTTTTATAATCACAGTACAAACAGGTAGCTTTTTCTTCGCATTTATTAAAATTAACATTTGTAGTTTTAAAGCTTTCTAAATGCGCATATAAAAGCTGTAGTTTTTCATCCAAAACCACTTCTTCTAAAAGTTTCATTTTACTTAAGTCATAATAAAAAACTTTTATATCTTTATTTTTGTTTTTATAAAGCTCTCTCATTGCTAAATAATAAAACTCTAATTGAAAGTCTTTACTTTTTGCATAGGTTTTTAAGGTATCTACTTTTAAAGACGATGACGTTTTATAGTCAAGTACTTCATAAGAATCCTCTAATTCATCCACTCTATCAATTACACCACTAAGAGCAATACCATCAATTAGAATTGAGAATTTTTTCTCCAAGTGTAACACTTTTCTTTTGTTTTTAAATCTTCCTAATTCAAGTTCAATAAAGTCTTTTAGTTTTTCTCTCCATACTTCTAATTCAAAACTCAAAAACGCATTTTTTGCTTTGTGTTTATTAAATACTTGCATTAACGCCTGATAAGAAATATCATTGTTATTGGTATAAAAATCTTCAAGTGTTTCATGAATGATTGAACCTAATTCATAACCTTTTGGTTTTAAAGAAATATCATGCTCTTTTAAATGAACAAGATATTTTAAATAATACTTTCGTTTACATTCCAAATACACTTTTAAAGAAGTTGAAGACCATGATTGTTTTGATAAATCAATATCAAGCAATATTTCTTTATCAAAGTGCTGTATCTTAGAGTTTTTATATAAAATACTCTTATACTTCTCATCTTGAACCTCAGAAGAAATTTTAAAATCAAATAATTCTTGAGCAAATCTTGAAATATGTGAACTGTCATTAGAAACAAAAGAAATATATACATTTTTTGCTTTTTGTATTACGCGTTTGTAATAATACTTTTGAAGGTTTTGTCTGTCAATATTTGTGGGAAGCTTTGCTAGTGCTTTTACACTAGTTGATAAAAACTTATCTTTAACAGAGCGCTTGGGAATAAAACTTTCATTAAAATCCACAATAATCAAGCCCTCAAAACTTATATATCTGCTCTCCAATAAACCTAAAACGGTAATTTTCCCCGAATTAACATCGTCTGTACTTAAAGCAGCAATTTTTTGAAAAAGGATTTTGAAAACATCTTTAAACAAAAGTTTCTCATCATAAGTAAACAATAATTTATACAATTTGTAAACACATTCATTGTAACGTTCGTTAATGTCTTCATTTGTTTCTTCACTTTTTAGATATAAAACAACAGACTCAAAGGTACTTAAAGAAATTTTTTCATTCCAGAAGGACAAAAATTTTTCTTTAATCTCTTTTTCTTGTATTTTTAAATACTTTAAGTTCTCAATATTTTTTGAAGACTGTTCTTTTACGTACTCATAAATGGCATAGGTTTTTTTATACAAAGAAGAATCATAGATATCAAGTCCCATAGCATAGTTAAAATAGCCTTCTGTATCAAATAAGCGCAAAGTACTAGCAAATGTCTCATCAGGAAGAATAAGGGCTATATTTGAAGGTTCTAAGCCATCATTTATCATAGTAGTAATGCTTTTTTTAATATATGCAATTTGATTCACTCTAGTATTAAAAGCGCAAAGCTCAATATTTTTGCTACTTGATATATATTCTTTTTTTTCTACTATTATTTTTGCATTAAAATCCAAAATATAATCATAGTTTTCTTCTAAATCAAAACCTATAAAACACTCCAAGGATTTTTGATTATATTCGTTAGCATTTAAATGAATAATAATATTTTGATGTTTTGAAATATTTTTTATAATGTCAAACTCTACTTTTGTAAAATACCCTTCAAAATACAAATCAATATTTTTATATTTTGTTACATAGTTTTCATTAA
>CAJXWI010000624.1 GCA_913062735.1 uncultured Arcobacter sp. | reverse complement strand
ATTATATTTTCCAATAATATTTATTCCGCTAAATTATGGCTTGCTAACCAATAATTATTTTTTATTGCAATTATGACTATTAGTTCCTAAAATGTTAATCAGTATCAACTTTATTTAAGCTTATATATGTCACGATTTTCAGGAAAAGAACTTAAAAACTTAAGAAAAGAAGCTTGTTTAACTCAAAAAGAAATTGCTGCAAAGATCGGGATCAGCAGAGAGACTGTAGTCGCTATTGAAAATGAGCATCCTAAAACAATGGATTCTTTGAGTTTAGAAGTGGTAAATTCTTGGTGGATTGAATGTAGACAATCGGCTTCAGAATCCAGCCAGTTTTTATTTAAAGCGCAAATTATGAAATTTTTTGGCATGTAATGATGCTTCTTCTGGCGTTGAAATTCTGCAATTGTTGATGATTCTAGATGCCAGAAAATAAATTGAACATTTTCGTATGATATTGATCAATATCTGAAAAGAATATAACCTTCTCATTATGATGCCAAACTTTATAAATCTCTTTACTTAATAACAAGCCCTAGTATTACTCGATGTAAAAAGCATGAATCCTAGATATTATTTTTCTACTTAAGCGCAGTACTCTTCTTATTCATAAAGCAGGGAACAATCATGTTTCATGTCATAAGTGAACTCAATGATAAAACTTACCAATGACAATACCTTTGATAAGGTGAGTCAACTTATGCATTAAAGAATAAATATGCGACGTCGTTTTTTTATTAAAAAACGTCCGTTATTTACTAGTCAAAGAATAATAAAAGATTAACCTTCTATGATGCTGTTCCATTACCGTTTGTAATAATGATGGCTGGTACAGAGACTTTTTGGTAAGCCTCTAACGGAAGAAAATTCTAGCTGAACTTAGACAATAATTTATCGCTATACGAAGAGAGTTTTAAAATGAAAGAAATAAATATAAAGCAGGAAAATTCAACCGTAATGGCACTGTGCTTAGCAGTTATGGTTTACCGATAATTTATGCTTAAAAATAATTGGTTCACTCATCTATTCGCGATCTGTTTTCTTACCCTCGCTTTATTATCATTTGAATATGCAGAATATTTTTCCTTAGTGTTTATTATCTTTCTTTTAGGATTAATTCTAAGAAATTTGACTAATGCTAATATCATCAGTGTCGCCCTTATTTTTTTACTTGAGCGATTTTTAGAGCAATTCATTTTATTGACTAGTATTTACCCGGTAACCAAACCTATTATCTACATGTTGTCCCTGTATATCGCCTATAAATTGAAATATGATCCTTTAACCAGACACATCATTTTACCCACTATAGTAATTGGAATTTCATGTGAATTTTACTGGCTTTATAACGGATACAACGCACCAAAGCTAGACTGGTTTATAGCCTTACTTATCCTTAACGCCATTACACGGCACCTTATTTTTATGCGGGTACCGACTTTTAAAAAATACCAAGCAATACCTTATTTTCAAAAAAGACTGACGTCACCTTTATCGCAAGCATCATTTGATTTGCCACTTTACAGACTTGCGCAAATAAATATGATTTTAATCACCATGATGATTGGTGAGTATTTAATTAGGCACTTATCCCCTTTAAACCCTTTAGTAGTCTATAAATATTATTCTGAAATGGTACATATGCTGACTTTTATGGCAGTATTTTTTATAACCACTTTTCTTTTTCAATCTAAGTTTAAAATGAAAGCTTAAAGTAAATAAAAGTAATTAGAAAAACAATTCTGTGATAATATCATGTGGATTTTAACCCATAAAAACAACAAAAAAGGACATTACAATGAAATTTTTAAAACTGGTCTTATTCATGTCTATATTAAGCTTTAATGCTTCTGCATTTACTACTGGTGGTTATAAACCACCTCCTAAGGCCCCTGAGCAACCACCATTGATTCAGCAGCTGCTTGATATATTAAATCCATAGAATAAGACTATTTACGAGTATATATAAAAGAATTTTGAGAAATAAAGACCACTCAATTTTTATTAATGATGCTCGTTTAATCTTACTTTATCATTACAGCTGATCGTATCTAAGGAAATCAATATAATTGTCTAAGATACGATATATACCTTTACCATACAATGCTACGGCCTCTTCATTAGCCTAATTAATTTCAATAAACAATAAAGTAAAAACAGTATAAAACTTCGGTAGGTGCTTGGCATACTTCATCAAAAAGTATCATTAACAATATCGGTAGAAGGACAGATTAACATGCTTATGTACTAATCTTATATAGCCGACTCAGAGGTGTCACATTTATTTATTACACTCGCTAAAGTTTACACTTTTAAAAAGTGAAACGAAATTAACAAAATTTACTTTAAAGCCAATCTATTTCATCAGTTAATTAATGCTAAAATTATAAATGCATTGCCTTCGTATCTCTTCAATCACTTTTGTTGAACCGATGCTATTATCAATAAGACACGAAGACATTTATTACTTATTTTACAGCTTAATATTTACAGCGCTAGTCAAACTAGGGTTTATAACGTTATTTACTGCT
>CAJXWI010000623.1 GCA_913062735.1 uncultured Arcobacter sp. | reverse complement strand
AATAGCAGCGTCTAATGGAAAACGGCGCAAAGGTTGTAATGTAACTTCACAAGCTAACTCTGCATTTTTACATACCGACATAAAGTCACCAGCACTTTTACGTACGGCACGGTATTCAGGTAAATATCGACCCGCTTGACGCATCATCCATACCGGAGTGTAATCAACAGGTTCTCGCAATAAAGCACGTAAATAATTATCATTTTTTAATTCATTCATTTGTACATCAATCCCCTTTCTTGTCTGTCGACATTCTAGCATCTCAATTATTTTGAAGCTATGTTACAGATCAAAGGAATGACTTAATACGCAATATTTCAGAATAAACAACCTATTTTCAGTAGATTAGACATCGCACTAGATAATAAAAATCATCAAAGTTTATTATACGAAAAAAGTCGTGGTATAAATGCTCTATTAAAGTTGTTGCAGCAATGAAATTCCTTTGATATAAAATGCACCAAGTTGGTTAAAGCACCATTAAACCACTTTAAAAATAAGAGGCTTGATCACAAGTCCGATAAAATAAAATAAGAAATCTGATTAACAGATTCATTGATAACTAAAATAAAACAATAAGAAATCTGATTAACAGATTCGTTGATAACTAAAATAAAACAATAAGAAATCTGATTAACAGATTCATTGATAACTAAAATAAAACAATAAGAAATCTGATTAACAGATTCATTGTAAATTTATGAGGTAGTTTGGCCTAACCAATTTTACTCAAAACTTTTTTATTAAAATTTTTAAGTAAACAAGTCAAAAAACAAACATTAAAGCCTTACCAATTTGGTAAGGCTTTTTTATTGTCTAATGAAATCTAATTATTAGAATATTATCTTGGTTTCATATCGCGAGGTTAGTCCGTTAATGTCATCAAAAGATAAATTTAAGCTATTTTATCTTTTGCTACTTTAGTAGATCAGAATATGCATCATCCATAATTTGATAATGGGCATGTTCAAATACCACAGGTGTAGCCATGTGTGGCTGATAAACATCACTCCTTAATAAAAAATTCAAGGTTAGAATATTACCTTACTGGTTCACTATTAATTGATCATCTTTATTCTGGGGCATCTCTTTCATTTTAAATTTTGGATTTATTAAGAAATAGTAAAATTTAAATCAGCAAAAAATAATCCACCTTTAACTTATCAATCAGATCATAAATAGCAGAGTGCTTTGCTTTGAATGCATCGTTTATAGAAAATCTTTCAGTTAAATCTGGTGGTTATTATAAGATATAAATATTGTATTACCCTAGATAAGGTGATGTTTAGAAGGTTAATTGGAAATAATTGAGAACCAGCATAAAGATGACATAACATGGAACTTCATACTGTTTGCCGACTATGCCTAGTTTCTCTGCGCACGCTAAATAATACCTAAGATGACACCATAATTGTAATTTATACGCCTAGGAACACTTACCTTAATATTAATTTTGATACGTTTCTTTTATTGCTTGAATAAAACCTATAAGAATACTGTTTCTAGTACATTTATCTATCACTAAAAATAAGTGTCATTATCTAAAGAACTTACCTATTATTAATTAATTGATAATTTCTTACTGATAGTCTCTTTATCGTGCGGTAAGCAGCGAAATAGAAATACACCATGACTTAATAGAGAATAATATGAAAGAACCGCTAACAGAGTTAGAAGTTGATGCATTGAATGAAGTATTTAACATTGGTATTGGTCGTGCTGCAAGCTCCATTAGTGAAATGGTAAATCAAATAGTTGACCTTACAGTGCCCAGTGTTGATATTTTACCTAACAAAGTAGCTAAAGAAAAATTATGCTTTAATGAAGCTAAAGATATTAGTGTCGTATCGCAAGCATTTCATGGCGACTTTAATGGCCAAGCTTTTTTAATGTTTGGTCAAGAAAGTGGCTTAAAATTAGTCAGCCGATTATTAGGAGACAAGATCCCTATTGAAGCATTAACGGAGTTAAAACAAGATTGTCTGATTGAGATTGGCAATGTTATTTTAAACGCTTGCTTTGGTACTGTCATAAATTTTCTGAAATCATCAATTGATATTGAAATGCCTATTTTTTCTCAAGGCAGTCTTGATGATATATACTCTTTTAACTCTCCTGACGAGTGGTCATTATATATAAAAGTTAAATTTTCATTACCAAATGACAAAATAGAAGGACATATATCTTTTGTGATGGATATTGCTTCTTTAGCGGTTTTTCAAAAATCAGTGCGTGAATTTGTCAATAGCTTAGGCTTAGATTAGTTAAACCTATGAAAAATGATACTCTTACTAATCATGTTTTATATCAAAGCCTTAATCAACTAGCAGTTGGTATTATTATTATTGACGATGACTTTAATATTCTGTTTTTTAATGAATGGGTTTCAAGGTTTTCCGGCATTAAATACCTTGATATACAGAAGATGTTTATTGGTGATGTTTTTAATGATTATAATAATTCTAGATTAAGTAGGGCTTGTGAAGATGCTATAAACCTAGGTCTCCCCACTAAATTTTTAAACACTTTTT
>CAJXWI010000622.1 GCA_913062735.1 uncultured Arcobacter sp. | reverse complement strand
TCATAGATAGTGTTAATAATTCTACTATAACAATAAGTTTAAAATCTAATGATGGGAAAGTAAATATAAACTATATTACAAATCATGAACAAGAAGAGTATATTGGTGGTATTTTTACTAAAATAGGAGTACTTGATAGTGATATGCTAATTGAAGTTCTGCTTGCAAATATTGAATCTTCCTCTAAGTATAGAGATGATTATAAAATATCTATCAACAATTTAGATTACAAAAATGGAAATATAACAAATTATACAGATTTTAAAAAAATTATTGAAATATATGTTAAATTTAGTCAGGATACAGAAGCATATGATATAAATTATTTAAAATATTTTAAGTTCCTAAACGATAATAATGCAAGAAACAATAATCTTGACATAAATTATATGGAAATTGAACTTATTGATGCCATTGAAAATATATCACTTAAAAACTCAATCCGAGCTAAAATTAAGACAAAAAAATCTCTATTTAAAAGCTACCGTGAGTTAGAATTAAACAATGACAGCGAAGTCAATGAAGAAGATAGTTTAAGGAAAAAAAACATAGGATTTATTACAAAAAATATCGTTTGTAAAATTAATATTAAATCAATAAACTATTCTGTACAATATATTTTTAATTATGATATAGGAAATTTTAAAGTGTCAAATATAAGATTGGATAGATGGATATACTAAAAAAAGAGATTTGTTTTTTATCAAGAAATAAAATATACTGCACAAAGAATCAAAAAAATTCCAAGAAAGAACTGATTTTATCTCCTTGCTATTATTGGCATTTTGAGAGAAAATTACCAGTTACAAGTATTAAACGTGCAAAAAAAATAATACCACAAATTTTAAAATCTTCATTGCCAAATAAAGAATTTAAATACATTATTGTTCAAAAAGAAAAAAAGATATTTGATATATTTGTTTTGGATATTATTTTTTTAAAAGAGAAGCTTAATTACCTTGATATACCCTTTGAATTGGTCTCAAGTATATCTTTTTCTCATATTGAATTCAAACAAAGTGAAATCAAACTGGATGACTCGGTGTTGATATCAAATGATGACTATTCTTGTGAAATAAGTTCGAGCAAATTTAAACAAAAGAATACTTCATTAGATAATGATATACGATTAGTGCTAAGTAATAAAGAAAAATTGGAATATAAATATTCACTGGGTGGGAGCAATTGGTTACAAAAAGGTGTGGATTTTATAGATGTTTATTTTAAAGGCTTGGTATTACTGTTGTTAATTTTAATTTTATCACAAGGTATAAGTGTTTATTCTAATCTACTTTTAGAAGATGAATACAACATTAAAAAACAAAAAAATCTATCCTCTCAAAAGTATGCTACTCATGAGATACAGCTTAGTTATGTTATGAACGATTTATTGGATTTGGATGCAAAACATAAAAAGTTCAAGAGCGATTTTGACACAATTCTCAATATAAAGTCTAACGGGAAAAACTATGTGAATAGTATAGAGTATGACAATGGCCACTGGTTGATTTACGTGAAGTCTTCAAAAAGGGAAGATGCAAGTAGTCTGTTGTCTAAAACAAAATTAAAATATATAAAACAACAAAAAAAATTATTTGTATATGAGAACAACAAATGAATATAAATTATAAAATAATTGTTTTGGTTAGCTTGATTATTGGATTATTATCAATAGGTGTATATTCAAAAACTTCAATCAGCAAGCTCATTGAGAAAAGAGATTCTTATCATAAGATTGCAAAAGAATTACATATCATTAAACAAATCGACTCTTATTATACTAATAAAAAGAAAAATAAAATAAAAATCAATTCAATTATTAAAAAATATAATAAAAAAATAGTGTATAAAAAAGAAAATAAAAAAAGCATTGAATTTAAGATTTCAAAATTAAATAACAAAACATTGGATAAATTAAATAAAGAAATTCTAAATGCAGGTTTAAAAATTTCAATGCTTAAAATTATTAGAATAAATAACCAGCTCTCAGAATTTAGTTGTGAGGTAATACTTTGATTTTTATTAGAACTATAATATACAGTTTAATTTTTTTTGTTACAATAATTTTATTATTCCCAAAAAATGGGCTATTGTCGTATCTAACTGCCAATTATCTTAAAAAATTTGACACAAGTATAAAAGCAACACTTGTGAATGATAAATTGAGTTATGTCGCAAGTAACTCTAAAATTTATTATCAAAATAAAAATACTGTGATTGCTAAAAGCTTTAAACTGGAACCATACATTTTTTACAATAAGATGGAAGCTACGGGTATAAGTTTACATGGAATTGCAGCTAGTGTCTTGCCAAAGAAAATTAATAAAATAGAGATAATGCATTCATTCTTAGACCCCACAAATATCTTACTTTTAGGTAATGGCGATTTTGGAAAACTTACTGGACGTATTGATATATTTGAACAAAAAGTATTTATAAATTTAGTACCCTCTTCAATCATGAAAAAGAACCATTCATTTTTGTTAAAATATTTAAAAAAGAACAAGAAATATTATACATATGAGTACAAGCTAT
>CAJXWI010000621.1 GCA_913062735.1 uncultured Arcobacter sp. | reverse complement strand
TTTCTAATTCTTGCAATTTCTTTTTAATTGCTTTTTGTTTTTTCAATCTATCTTCATAATGAGCAAGGTCTTGAATAATTTTATTTATCTTTCCTATATTAAAAGGTATTCCTTGTTCTTCTAACTCAATCTTTTTTTCTGTTATTTTATCAAGAATTTCTTTTTCTTTTTCCTTCCATAATTTCAACTGAATATTAAGTTCAGTGATTTTTTCTGTAAGTTCTACATTTAACTCTGATGATTTTGATTCAACAACTTTAGAAAACTCTTCTATAATTGATTTAACTCTTAAAAATTCATCTTTTCCAATAATTATTTCTTCATCTGTCATTTCTGAAAAAATCTTAAATGTAGTAGCATCACCAAGTACATCTTTATAACTTTTCATCAATGTTTTTAGCTCAGTTACAAGGTTTTCTCTTAGTTCTGTTTCTTTTAATAAAGACATTTGATACTTTACTAGTTCACCAACTTCATCTTGTTTTAATTTTTTTACTTTTTCATTTAAATTAACTATTTGGTTATTTGTTTCTGGAATTCCTTTTACTTCTATACGTGCTTTAATAATCGAACTTTGATTATCAAATAATAAGTCACATATTTCCTTGTCCTCTTCATTTAAAGAAGTTATATCAATAAATGAATCTAAAAAAACTAAAAGTCCTTTTGGATTGTCATCACTATGTTGAATAGTTTCTGCAGTTTCGCCTTGACCATAGCTTTCTATAGTAATATGATCAATACCATCAGTCATATCTGTAATATTAACAGTAGATGAGTTTTTCTCTCGTTTAAACTCAATAACGCGTCCTGTTTCGTCTTCAAAGAACATTATGATTTCATCCGGCCATACATCAGAATCAACGACATTTGAGAGAGATTTATTTCCTGAAACTTCACGTAATGACTCCAGTAAGGTTGACTTTCCTGCACCTCTTCCACCTATAATACATGTTAGGTTTTTACTAAACTTAATACTTTGTTCATCTAGTAATCCACCTTTTAGCTTCATGCCAACAAAATGAGGAATTTTATCAGGTATTGTGTCTTCCAATCTAACTCTAGATTCATAACTTATTAATGCAATTCTTAAAGAATGAAAGCTTAAACTATCAATTTTAAATCGTGTTAATCTTTTATCACCATTTGCATTTGTACCAAGTTTCTCAAGTTTATGAGAATCAGATGACATAACTTTTGGTAAAATTGAATCAGCCTGTAAGCTTAAGCTAGATCTTCTTACTTGAAGTAGCTTTTTTCTATCTGGATTTTCATCTAAATCTGTATAGAAATTAAAACTATTCTTGCTACTGATTTCTAATCCTAATAAATTCTTTTGACTAAATATATCATCCATTACTGGACTAAAACGTCCAATGACTTTTTCAAACCCTGAATCTAATTCAATGTGAGCTAAAACTCCAAAACCATTAAATTGGTTAGCATATTGCAAACATTCAACTATCCCTTGAGTACATCTTTCTTTATTCTCTGAAATATTAAGTTTACCAAAGAAATTTCTTAATTCAGTAAATTTTTCGAAATAAACTAAGAGGTGCCCTTGTGTAGTACTTATTTCAATTCCAGGTATTACAAGAACATCTTTATCAGTAGCATAGTCCATAGCTTTTTTAGAATTTGAAATCTCATTATGGTCAGTAATACTAATAATTGCTAAGTTATTTGTAATTGCCGTATTCACTATATTTTCTGGTGTCATTGTTTCATCTGTTACATCAAATGAACCATCGTCCTGACCATATGAATGTATATGTAAGTCAGCTCTTACAAAATTAGCACCTGCACTTAAAGCATTTATTGTTTCCATCTAAAATATTCCTTTTGTAAGTTGATGTTTGTCGTGAGCAATATTTTTCCGAAGGGAAAAATATTGTGTTTCACGTTTTTATTAGCTATTTTAACTTGTGATTATTTCAATTATTTCTGAGTCAAACCAATTTTCAACCATCTCTTTATGATGCTTATTAGGAAGAATTACTCTAAGCTTTTTATCTTTTGGTAATCTTAATATAATTCCATGAAGAAATGAATATAATGAACTTATCATAAAGTCTTGTCTAGATATATGTAATGTGTAAACTAAACACTCATCATCAAAAACTTGTGAAGATGCAGCTGCCATAGCTTCAATCCTACCCATAAAATTAAAATCAGAAAATGTAATCATGCATTTATCTGGTTTAATTCTAACGATAGGAATATTGAAATCTAGGGTTACTTGGTTGATAAAATTTTTATTATCATAAATGTAATTTGCAGTCATGTCTTGTTTATATTGCTCTAAAAAATATTTTATATATTTCATACCTTGCATACTAGGTTTAGTAATCATTTCTTTAGATTTTAATAGTTGATCAAACTTTTTTCCATTCTCTTTAATAATAATTTTATTTAAATCAGTACTTGCAGAAGATATATCAGATATATTTTCAGGGTCTTCTAATTCATTTAATAGATTAAGTTGATTTAATAAATCTTGATTTAATTCTTCAGGAATATTATTCATTTTTTATAT
>CAJXWI010000620.1 GCA_913062735.1 uncultured Arcobacter sp. | reverse complement strand
ATGCAAATCTGCATTGGTTTTAATAACTCTCCTTCATATTTATACTTAAGGTTTTAACCTTAAGTATAAATACTAATCTTTGATTTCATTTGTGGGAATATAAATAGAAAACTCAACCCCTTGTGGCACATTTTGAACACTTAATTTTCCATGCATATTTTGCTCAATAATCATTTTACTCATATATAATCCCAAACCAGTACCGTTATAACTTTCCTTGGTGGTAAAATATGGCTCAAATATTTTGTTTAAAATACGCTCTTCAATTCCACCAGCATTATCTGATATGAAAATCTGAATGTTTGTTTTACTTCTTTTTGTCTTAATATTGATACATGGATTTTTTATTTTTGTTTCTAGAAATGCATCTTTTGAATTCGTAATTATATTTAACAAGACTTGTGATAGCTCGCTCTCAAAACCATGTATTGTCACATCATCTGACTTGTGATTTATTATTTTAATATTATTACTTTGAAAACTATCATTAATGAGAAAGATTGTTTGTTGAATAGCAGCTTGAATTGAGAAAGCATGTTTTTCTTTATTAGGCTTAAAGAAATTTCTAAAATCATCAATAGTCTTTGACATTTTACCTGTTAATGCATTACTTAGTACTCTTTGTTTATTTATGTATTCTTTATCCAACTTCCCAAGAGAATGACTTAAGTGTATATTCTGAACAATGGTACTTAATGCACTTAGAGGCTGTCTCCATTGGTGAGCAATCATACTTATCATTTCTCCCATTTCAGCCAATTTTGATTGTTGAATTAAGAGTTGTTCTTGCTTCTTTCTATTGTTAATTTCTTCTTTGATTTTTACATCAAGATTATTATTTAGATCTTCAAGTTCTGTGGTTTTTAACTTTAGTTTTTTGTTTGAAAACTCTAACTCACGGGTTCTAAGCTCAACTTTACGCTCCAGGGTACTATTTAACATTTCTATCTCTTCTTTTACTTTAGTTAGCTTATTGATATATTTACGCTGCATGATATACGTATAGGTAATTAACAATAAAATAAAAACAAAAAAAGCTAAAAATCTCCAAAATAGTTTATAATCAAAACCTTCTTCATATTTAATTGAAACCCAATTATTAATGATCTTTTGTCTTGTTTCATCTGTGATAGAATCAATTACTTTTTCAAAAATATTATATAGTACTAGGTCGTCATTTCTAACTCCCACGGATAACTTCCAACTTTCATCAAATTTACCTGATATTTGTAAACTTCCAAAAAATTCTTTTTGAAAAGCATAGGCAACATTAAGATGGGTAGTTACTTGACCAAAGAGTTCTCCTCTTTCAACTTTTTGTAAACCAGTATGTAAATGATCTACATCTACAACGTTCATTTCGGGATAGAGTCGCCTTATTTTTTCGTTATAAGCAAAATCTGTTTGAATACCAATCTTTTTGTGCTTCAAGGTTTTTAAATCTGTAATAAAGGTAATGTTTTTTTTAGTGACCAAAACCAAAGGGGCTGTGATATACTCTTTGGTAAAGCTCATATATTTTTGTCTCTCTTCTGTAACCATAGCAAGTGAGAGAATATCACAATTTCTATTTTTCATATAGTCTAAGGATTGCGTCCAATCTTTTGTTTCTACTAATTTTATAGGAATTCCTATTTTTTCTTCAAACTTCTTCATATAATCAGCCACCATACCCACATGTTTGTGGTTGGCTATTTTTTCATATGGCATCCAGTCTGGATCAGCACACATGTTAATACTGGCTTTTTTTCGTAAGTAACTTAATTCTGTGTTGGTAAGTTTTAAAGGTAAGTCAGCCAGATCCCTCAAGAACCATTTGTCAAAAAGTTCTTTTTTTTCTTTTATTGTAATGGAGTTTAAACCTTTTTGTAAAATAGTCTGTAAGGTTGGTTTACTGTTATTTGTAAAAAAATATAAATTTGAGGGCTCAAAACTAATAAGCGGCATGGCTTTTAAACCTATAATGAGATTGTCCTCTAGATATTTTTGAATAATTATGGGTGACGCCATCAGTGCATCTACTTTTCCTTCAAGTAGTTTTCTTACAGACTCTTGCATATTTTTTGTTTGAATAATTCTAATATATGGATTTATTTTTTTTATTTTTGAAATACTACCTTGTTCATTTACTAGTGCAACTTTTTTGTATTTTAAATCATCCAGAGAATTTATACTATTTTCCTCTTTTTTTACAAATAAAATCTTTTTTATTTGTAAAAGGGGTGAGGAATATACACCAAAACTACTTTTTGCTTTTTCTTCATTGACTAAAGATACCAAGTCAATTTTATTTGTCTTGAAACTTGAAAATATTGTGCCTTGATTGGCAACAATTGTTTTTGTTTTCATATTATATTTTTTGATGATTATTTTAAGAATATCATTTGCAAAGCCATCCATTTGATTGTCTTTGTTGATGTAAGTTAAAGGGTATAAGTCTGTGACACCCACTTGTACTTCATTGTTTTGTATCCAATTTCTTTCTTCTTGATTTGAACCAATATCCTGTGCAATCAAGGTATTTAAAAAGATTAAAATT
>CAJXWI010000619.1 GCA_913062735.1 uncultured Arcobacter sp. | reverse complement strand
GAAACCCATTCGCTTTTAAGCTCTATTGATAAAGAGTATATGAAAAATATTGCATATAATGATACGTATAGAATTAAAAAAGCCTACTCTATATATAAGATATCAGGTCTTGCTCCTAGTGTTTATTTTAAAGAAAATCCAAAAGTACCTATTAGTTCTGATCTTAAAATATTTGAAATTCTATGGCCAAGAGATGAATTACGAAAACGAATTGCTCTAAGAAGTAAAATCATGTTAAATGATGGATTAATTGATGAAGTTATACGCTTGGAGAAAAAATATTCTAGAGAGCCCAATGCTATGAACTCTATTGGAATTTTAGAAACACTTCTTTATCTCGATGGAAAACTCACAAAAGAAGAACTTCTTGATAAAATATCTATGAATACAGCAAGACTTGCTAAGCGTCAAGTTACTTTTAATAAAGGGCAATTTGATGAAAGCATGCATTCTAATATTATAGAAAACTTAAATAAAGTGATACTTAAGTTCTTTTAGGTATAATCTCGCACTAAAAAAAAGAATATGATAATAAAGGGCAACACCTAGACTTGACCTTTTGTTATATATGATAAAAAATAAGGAAAACCTATGAAAAAAGATATTCACCCAGATTACAAATTATGTGCAGTTTCTTGTGCTTGTGGTAATTCATTCGAAACAAGATCAACTACTGAAACGTTAAGAGTTGATATTTGTAATGCTTGTCACCCATTTTTTACTGGTGAGCAAAAATTAGTTGATGCTGCTGGTAGAGTTGAGAAATTCAAAGCTAAGTACGAATTAAAAAAATAAGTTAACCCATATATGTTAACACTAGTTCCGACTCCTATAGGTAATTTAGATGATATGTCTAAACGTGCAATTATTGCCCTAGAAGAAGCGGAACTAATTTTTTGTGAAGATACACGTGTCACAAAAAGACTCCTTTCTCTTTTAAGCGAAAAACAAAATCTAAACTTCCCTTGTACAGAATTCAAATCTTTTCATTCACATAACGAACAAGCTGTATTAGCTGGTTTAAAACCTGAAGATTTTGAAAAAAATATTGTTTATGTATCTGATGCTGGAATGCCTTGTGTTTCTGACCCCGGTGCTTCTTTAGTAGCTTATGCTCTTGAAAATCAAATAACTTATGACGTTCTTCCTGGTGCAAATGCAGTATTAACTGCTTATGCAATGAGTGGATTTAGCGATACTAAGTTTACTTTTTTTGGTTTTTTAGATCATAAAGGAAAATCACGCGTTGCGCAACTTGATAAGGTACTTTCTTGTGCTAATTTGAGTATTTTATATGAATCTCCTCACAGACTGTTAAAAACACTGGAAGAAATTCAAGCAAAAGCACCCGAACGCGAATTGTTTTTAGCAAAAGAAATCACTAAAAAATTCCAAAAAGTTTTTAAAGACAGTGCTAAAAATGTTTTTAAAACACTAAAAAGTGAAACTATCAAAGGGGAATGGGTAATTGTACTAGAAGCAAGTTCACATGATGGTTTACCTATCACTCTTGAAGACCTCGAAAACTTGGACTTAGCACCCAAAATAAAAGCCAAACTAATTGCAAAATTAAAAGGTTGCAATGTGAAAGATGTTTATCAACAACTTTTAGATAAAATCTAGCCATGATAATATATGGAAAACAAGTAGTACTTTATGTACTCGAAAATCACCCCCAGTTAATAGATGAGGTATTTTTTGCAAAAGAAATTGACAAAAAAATGTTCTCTAAGTTTTTAAAGTTAGGTAAGAAAATACACAAACTTGATAATCAAAAAGCACAGGCTTTAGCAAAAGGTGGAAATCACCAAGGCTTTTTCTTAAAACTTGGTATTTATGAATACAAAGATTTTTCTGAAATGAAAGAACTTAATTTTGTATTAGTACTTGATGGTTTAACCGATGTTGGTAATATTGGAGCAATTTTACGAACAGCGCACTCTTTAGGAGTTGATGGTGTTATTGCATCTGGTGTTAAAACATTAAAAGAATCAGGTCTTGTACGTACGAGTTCTGGTGCTATGTTAGATATTCCTTTTTGCAAACATCCCAATTCAGGAGATGTGGCAAATGAATTAAAACAAGCAGGTTTTGCTTTAATTGGTGCTACTACAGATGGTGTTGATTTAAAAAAATACGGAACCATTGAAAACAGTGGAAAAGTAGCTTTAGTTCTTGGAAGTGAAGGTACAGGAATCTCTAAAAAAGTGATTAATAAACTGGATTTAAAAGTTTCTATTGGAATGTGTAATGATTTCGATTCACTAAACGTTTCTGTTGCAGCTGGAATTTTAATTTATAACTTAAAGAACTAAAATGTTTAAAACCGTTTTACTGTCTTTTTTTCTAGTAATTAATCTTTCTTCTTCTGTTTTAACACAAAAGATAGAAAACCTTATTGGTGCCCAAGAATATTCTTTGCACCAAAATCTAGTAAAATTTTTATTTAAAAACAACGATATCCAGAAGTCATTTGAAGAAGAAAATATATTTTGGAATGAAGATTTTCTAATTATAAAATCAATGATAAAAAAAACATT
>CAJXWI010000618.1 GCA_913062735.1 uncultured Arcobacter sp. | reverse complement strand
GATATTGCAAAAGCTACATTGGCACAAAAAGGTGAAGAGGCTGCAAAATTTTACAAAAGAATGCTTGAGATTAAAGATATTTCACTTGCACTCCCAGAGCTTGAAAAATACAGTGTAGATTTGTATAAAAACATTTTAAAGGGAATAAACACTTTTGATAAAAGAGCTTCGGGATTGGCACAAAGATACACAGGATTTGTTGAGAAAGCATACAATGTGAAATTTGCAGACAAAAATGAAGTGGCAAAGTTTTGTAGAAAAAAAATCTCAGATTTCGAGCAGGATAAAGCACGATATGATAGAGGTTTAAAGCTTGATATTATGTTAGACGGGCATTCAAAACTAGCATCTGCTTACTTAGGCGTTAGTGGAACACCAAGTATTTATGACTTCAAAGGTGGAAGTATTAGAACACAAACCCTTATGAATAGATAAAGATAAAAGCTCATTTATATGAGCCTTTATTTCACTCTCTATATGGTCTACTCTCCAAGTATTGGACTTCCCACATATAGCGAGTGTAATAAGGGCTTATCTTGAAACTTAAAAACCTTTATTTCGCTTACTTATATGGTCTTCTCTCCTGAATCGACTTTGCACTTATAAGTGGGCGAAATAAGGGCTTACCCTAAAATTTAAGGAGAAAGAATGAACAAAGCGGAATTTATAGATGCAGTAATAGGAAAAACAGGTTTAACAAAAAAAGACACATTGCTATCAGTTGATGCAGTTCTTGAGACAATCACAGAAACATTAGCCAAAGGTGACAAGGTTAGCTTTATTGGTTTTGGTACATTTTCAACTGCAAATAGGGCAGCACGGCAAGCAAAAGTACCTGGCACAGATAGAACAGTAGATGTTCCTGCAACAACAGTTGCAAAATTCAAAACTGGCAAAAAATTAAAAGATGCCGTTGCGCGTAAATAGGTTTTATTATGAAGCTAACTAAATCCATATTACTAATATTAACACTTTCAACACTTTCAATGGCTAGTACAAAGGTTTCAGAATACGAAGCTTTGGTAATTCTAAATAAAACAACCAGTAAGGTAGTAACGAAATTCATTGATATTGAAAATACTCAGGACGAACAAAAAAAAGAGATTACTGAGCTTACTAAAACAGTTAAACTATTAGAAAATAGACTTGAGAAGATGTTTGTTAAAAACATTGAGACAACTAAGAATGATGTTAACTCTGATGTAGAAATTGACGATAACATAAATAAATTTTTAGCAGGTCAATAGAATGGTAAAATCGTATGAGGCTGTCTATGACAAATATAACGATGATTGTAAAACAAAAGAAATACTAAAAATAGTAGATAAAAATGCAATTATTGTTATGTTCGACCTAAAAGGCAGAATAACTCATGCGAATAAAAAATGTTGTAGTCATACAGGCTACAATAAAGAATTCCTACTCGGTAGATCATATAAACTTTTTTTTAATGAAATTGCAATCGAGGATGACCTAAAAGTTATCCAAGAAACTCTTTCTAATAAAGATGAATGGGAAGGTATTTTAAAAAATAAATATAACGATGGTAGTACCTATTGGA
Organism: uncultured Arcobacter sp.; assembly: GCA_913062735.1. The sequence continues at coordinate 981 of CAJXWI010000618.1, read as the reverse complement.
TGTTAATCAATTTGTACCCTATGATGACTAAAAACAACAGAATTAAACACTATGTATGTTATTGCGTAGATTTTACTTCTAACATTAATCAACAAAACCATATCGCATTACAAAACACTTATGACAACTTAACAGGATTATATAAGGGTAATTTACTTGATAAAACACTTCTAACAAATGAAGAGAATAAAATAAGCAGTTCACTGATTTTAGTTGACATATTTAATTTTTCAGATGTTAACACATTTTATGGGATGTCCAAAGGAAATGAAGTTTTAAAACAAGTAGCGGTTAATTTACAAACAAATTTTACAGAAGCAAAAATATTTAGAATTCAAGGTAACTCTTTTGCTTTGCTAATTAAAGAGAATCAAGAAATACTATCTAATACTGATCAATTAAATAAACTTATTAAAAAATTATTAACGATGTTCGATTTTGCATTCCTTGTAGATAATGATGAGATTAACTTAACTGTCACTTTAGGTGTTACTGGTGGTTATAAGAACTTATTTAAAAAAGCAATTTCAGCATTAGTTGAAGCCAAAAATTTAAATGTAAACTACATAATAAATGACGAAGAACTAACAAGCAAACTAACAAATATTAATAATGAAAAAAAGAATTTAACAAATATATTAAATAGGGCCATTAAAGAAAATTCAATAATCCCATATTATCAACCAATTTTGTGCAATGACACCAATGCAATAGTTAAGTATGAGTGCCTGGCTAGAATTGTAACCGAAGATATGAAGGAATACTTGCCAAAAGATTTTATAGAACTATCTAAACGTATTCGTAAATATGAACATATTACACGTACTATAATAGATAAGTCTTTTAAATATTTTGAATTTAAAGATGTGAAGTTTTCTATTAATCTAAGCATTGAAGATATCATAAATAAAAATACTAGAGAGTTTATATATAACAAATTAAATACTTATAGCAAGCCTTACAATGTAATACTTGAAATAT
>CAJXWI010000617.1 GCA_913062735.1 uncultured Arcobacter sp. | reverse complement strand
GTATTTCCTTTAGATTTTTTTAGTTTGGAATCATATCTAAACTCTCGTTAGTCTTAGTTAAGAAAATAGTAATGTAATTTACTTTATCTCTTTATTTATTTCAGGTCAGATTTAGAGGAGTTTACATATTATTTGTCACTATAAATTAAATATACACATATAGACTAAGTTCAAGGGTTATAATAATTATTAAAAAACTAATTCTTTCAATCATTGTTTTACTGTTTTCACAGCCCTTAGTTCATGCTTCAAACAAATATTTTGGTGATGATACTTACTCAATTAATAATAGTAAAGTAATGTTATATAAACTCATAAACTGGTGGAATATTTATGGAGGAGAGCAATCACAACGTCTTTGTAATAGGTCTATAAACTACGAAGATACACGCAAGATTGTACTAAAGTATCAAGCTAGTCAGAAAACACTTGAAGTTCAACTAGATAATGATTTTGCCTCTTTAATTTCTATTATGGGAACAGCCAATTTAAAAAGTACTTATCTTAATACAAATTACTTTGATAGTACGAGAACTCAAACAATCTCAAATAACGAGTTAGATACAAAAATCATTACACTTAAAAATATCAACAAAAAACAATATCAAGACCTAAAAAAAATACAAAATAATTTAATAATTACAGTAGAAGGAAAAATTTCTGGATTACTTGAAGATAGTGGTAAAATAGCTTTACATAGTTCAGGAAAGTTCTTTCGTCAATGTTTTTATAATAATGAAGTTAAAAATTCAGACTATCCACTCACCTTGAAAATATTTGACAACAAGTCAAAGAAACTGATTATTAAGTACCAGTTGTAGTTATAAAAATGAGTAGTGTTAAGTGAGATGTCTATATAATTTATCAAAATATATATAATCCCAAATAAGGAATGAGCTTTGTCCGCATATATAGTTTATAACTACAACATATTAGATCGAAGTCGAATTGATGAGTTAACCCAATTGTCCTTGCCCATAATAGAAAAGTATAAAGCAGAGGTCATTGTAGGTAGCCCAGTAAAGACACAAGAAGGAAACACCTACTCAGGTATGGTAATTTATAAGTTTGAGAGTTTCGATGCAGCAGAGCTGTTTTACTATTCAAAAGAACAACAAGAGCTCTCTATCTTAAGGAAAGAAATCACAGAAGGTTTTGTAACTATAGTTCCCGGTGATTCTGAAACGCAAACATTAGTTAATTCCGGATACTTTGAGTCTAAATCATAATTTTCTTAGAGCACAAACTTATCAATATCATTTTCTGGGGATGAGAGATCCTTTTCTTGATCTTTTTCTAAACCCTCAGACTCACTTGAGACTTCACTCTGAGAAACCAGGTCTTCTATCTCTTCTTCGGAAGTTACATTTTCATTTTTTTCATTTTTATAAACATCAGGCTTTAGCTCATTATCTTCAGGAGGACATTCCATTTCAGTCAGTTTATCTGCATAGAGTTTAAGCTGATTTAAGTATTCGATATTTTTCTTCTTCTCTTGGATATACGCTAAATCAACCTTTTTGTATTTATCTAACTCAACTTGTAAATCATAAATGATTCTTTTAGCTGCATTGGTTTGTTTTCTATTTTCTTGAACATTTTCAATCACTCTTTTTTTAAAATCTCTTTTTTCCTGTTCATAATTAGTAATTGAAAAACTGATGTGATAATATTCAGTGATAGTTTCATTTTCATTATCAAAGATAGGAATGAGTGTTGTATTAACATAAAATATAGAATCATCTTTTGCTTTAGATTTTAGTTTTCCATTCCAAATTCCTTTTGCCTTTGCATCATCCCACATTTCTCGAAGAACCAACTCTGAAACATCAGGATGATTGACAGAGTTATATTCTTCTCCAATAATATCAGTTCTTTCATATTTTGAAATATCATAAAAAGCTTTATTTGCATAGGTCAAGTTTCCATCACCGTCAGATTTTAATACTATAGCTACTTGGTCAATATTACTAAGATGGTTATGTAAATCTTTTTTTTCTTCTTTGTGCTTTTTTTCCTTGAATCTCTTTTTTGTACAATCTAAAACTTCGTCAAGAAGTTTTACAAAGTCAATTGGCTTTACAACGTAACTTGTAACTTTATATTTTATAGCATCTAACAAAACTGGAGACTCTGTATGTGCTGTGGTAAATATCACGGGTATTTTTTTTGATAGTTTACGTAAGTCTTCTAAAAACTCTATACCACTTTTCTTTGGCATATTAATATCACTAATAACAATATCAATAGGCTTGTTTTCGTCCCTATATTGAGTATAAATAGTTAAGGCTTCATCGCCATCCCCAGCTTCAATAACTTCCTTTACGTAGTTACTAAATATTTCCGTAATCTCGGCTCTACTGTCTATATCATCTTCTACATATAGTATTGTTATTTGTTTCAAAAAATCTAAATCTTTTCTCTTCATATTAACTTCCTACAATATTTTCGAGGCTATATTATCCTGAAAAATAATTATACATGGCAATATATTTAGAGTACTTTATTTTTTAAAACTAACAATTAAAATTAAAATACTTTA
>CAJXWI010000616.1 GCA_913062735.1 uncultured Arcobacter sp. | reverse complement strand
AACCGAATACAATAACCCACATATTCTAAACGACATTTATATTCATCCTTAAAAATCACGTTACATTACAACAAAAAACGCCAAAAAACAGTCACTAAAAATATCACACCAATATCAGTAATACTACAAAGAACACCTATAGAATTTATTTATTATATGCATCTCACGCATGAGATTTTTATCAGTGTCATCCTGATTTATTAAAGTTTTCAGCTTGTTCAAGTAGTAACTTTCATTTTCTTTCAAAGAGATATAAATGCCTTCTTTGGCATCATCGAACCCCAACATATAGCCATGCTTAAATATCAATTTTATTATATTCTCTGTATCTGCTTCCATACGAAAAACTCCACAAAATTTAAAGACCCTCTCAGTAGAGCTGTGTACATATTACTACACTTAAATAATATATCAACATTAAAAATAAAAAATAAAAAAACATCTTCATCTATTATTGAATAACCAAGAATACATATAAGGTTTAACTGCTGTAATAATAATATTCTATAGTGAATAAACACCTGACATCACTTATTCAGACGAGCTTTTCGCTCTATATTATAACTAACTGTGATGCCATTTTGTGTTTGTTTTATCTTAAAGAATATACCCGAACTTTTTAATAATGTTTTTTATAATAACTCAATAAAGCTGACAACGAGAAAAAGTTAACTGTTGTTACTTTCCAATATTTCAACCACTTTTGTCATTACATCAGATACCGCCGAACGGTCATTCCAATCAATATCGTCCCACTGGATCCCCATATCTAATGACAGAATATTTGTCTCCAATAAAGTTCTTATTGTGCTTGCCGACTTAATTGGCTTTATTTTAAAAGGCTTCACTGGTGGGGCTATTTCTTTATTACCACACAATGCATTTTCAATTTCTTGACTAATTTTTCTTCTGTCTTCAACATTAAACTTTAATTTTTGATATTTTTTCTTATACTCTAATTCAGTATCAAGCACTATTTTCTTGGCTCTAACGAATGATATATTAACCCCTCCCTCATATGCAGAAATGACACTACTATAACGTGTTAAAACATTATAGTTGTCAAAAGCCCCCATAGAAACTCCCAAATTAGTAGCGATTTCTTTGACTACCATCTTTTTTAAACCTAGCTTAAGCCTAGCAGTATTTAAAGTGTCTATTTCTATCATCGCATTTTGAAATGCTTTAAGTTTTCCATATTGAGGAAGATCTTCCCTACTGGCATTCTCTTGAAATTGCTTTATTTTTATTAAAAGAGGTTTTGAATCATAAACTTTAAATTGTGAGGCCGAGCCATAACCATTAGCATAAACCAAAGCGAAAAAACGCCGATGCCCCGTTAATACACCATACTTATTATCTTCTAAAGGATAAAGTGTTGGCACTTGTATTAATTCTGATATGGAAATGTTATTAGCCAATTCAATAACTTTCTCTACTGTTTTAGATGCTTTTTTCCAATCATCAGAGCCATACTCTAAACAATTAACAACACAAGATTTTCCTATAATAACTTTATTTTCCGCTTGGTATTTACTAACCAATTGTTTTTTAGTTAATTTTCTACAAGAAAATAATTTTGCATCTTCATCTTCAATTAAAACTGCGGGCAAAAAACGGGCATTTGTTGCATCAGGTTCAATTGAGGTAAGAAATATAGACAAATATGTATATGGGGTACCATACAATTCTTCATCATTTTTGATGGTCGCAAGAAGTAACTGATCAAACGTACTATTATTCATTTTAAAATTCAAAAGGCGTTATTACTCTAATTGTAGGATATTGTAGCATAAAATTATTACGGTGACGATTTAAGGTCAAAGATGATGCACAGAACTTTAAGGCTACTAGGCTATATATATCACCGCACATTAGCTAATTAACAGCGGTAAAATTCAGTCATTTTCAGGGATAAAACAATAGTACATAAGGCCAATTAAATTCTGCTGAAACTTTCATTAATAAAATTCAAGAAAGGCTAGGCTTGTTCAACACCAAATAGGTATCGGCTGTACGACACCTATTCTTATTTGTTAGCTGCTTTTAAATTGAAGTTGAGTATATAAAAAAGAAACATCGCCATCTATATAATTCACCCCTTTGAATGCACTGTCTTTATTACTAGGAATAAGTGTTGGTTCATTTTGAAGTAAGTTTATATATAGCGGCATCCAAACTCTCGCTTTATCTATTCCCAATATTTCGCAGATTAACTGCTTGCATGACAGGCTCAATAACTCAAATTGATGACTCAATTCATGCTCTTCAATTAAATACGTTAACTTTTGTTTCATATCGTATGACCAATTATCGTCATCGGCCTTAGTTTGCATGACTGATGGTTTAGTAAGGAAGTCATTATTTTCTATGAATTTGACTTTCATACCTTCAGCGGTAGCACTAGACATATGAGCACTAATTAATTCTTCAATATCTCTTCTATGAGCCACCGCCCATTCGTTTAGCTCTCTAAGTTCTATAGCGTTATTTTCACCTATATTATCTTCGTCTACGGGTGAATGATCTTTCGGTACAACAAAAC
>CAJXWI010000615.1 GCA_913062735.1 uncultured Arcobacter sp. | reverse complement strand
TTAAATGAAAAAAAAAATTAGAGAGCAATTTCTAAAAATTAGAAAAAATAAATATTTTGAATTAAATGAAAAAAACAAAAGTTTTATTTCTAGTGAAATTAAAAAAATTTGTATTCAAAAAAAAATTAGCCGGTTAGGTTTTTACTATCCAATAAATTTTGAAATTGATATTGTTAAAGTCATTTCTAAGATTAAAATTAAAAATTTAAAGGTTTACCTGCCAGTTGTTGAAAAAAATAATTCAATGAGTTTCAGAGAGTGGAAATCTTCAGAGCCTTTTTATGTTAATAGATTTGGTATTTTAGAGCCAAACAAAAATAATAAAAAAGTAAAACCTCAAATGGTCATTGTCCCTCTTGTTGCGTATGATCAAAATAAAAATCGCCTTGGTTATGGAAGAGGATTCTATGATAGATTTTTGAATAAAATATCTAATCAAAAAAAAGTATTATCTTTAGGTATGGCTTTTTCCTTTCAAAGAGTAAAAAAAATTCCTACAGAAAAACATGATAAAAAATTAGATTATATCCTTACAGAAAAGAGCCTTATTCATTAATGAATTTTTTATTTCTAGGTGATATTGTCGGTAGAGCAGGAAGAAATGTTGTTATTGAAAAGTTAAATTATTTAATCGAGGAAAATAATATTGACTTTGTCATAGCCAATGGTGAAAATTCTGCAGGTGGCTATGGTATTACTGAGGAAATTTGTAACAACTTATTTGAAGCAGGAGTGGATGTTATTACATCTGGCAATCATATCTGGGATCAAAAAGAAACTATGAATCATATTATTAAAGAACGACGGTTATTGAGACCCATGAATTTTGAAGAAGGTACACCTGGAAGGGGTTTTGAAATTTATGAAAAGAAAGTCCTTGACCTAGAGAAGACTTGAGAGGTTTAGAGTTATTCTTGTGCCATTATCTTCTGTAAAAATTTTAATAGCAATTTTGTTCTTATCACAAAAACCCTTAACAATATTTAGTCCCAAACCATAACCACTATTAGATGAATCTTCTTGGTAATATTCATCAAAAATTATAAATATATTTTTTGTATCAATTGATTTTCCGGTATTATAAATACTTAAAATATTATCTTCATATTTTATATGAATAAGTCCATTGTTTATATTGTACTTAATTGCATTTGATATTAAATTATCAATAACTTTTATAAAACCATTTTTGTCAGAATTTATTTTGGAAGACCCTACTTCCACTATAATTTCTATATCACTTTTTATGTCTTGAAATTTTTCAATAGAGTTTTTAATGATAACATCAAGATAAAACTCTTGCTCTTCAACTTTATCTAGCTGCCGTTTAATATCGTATTCCATTTGTTCATATAACTTTAATAAATCAGTAGTTGCTTGTGATATTCTGTTAAGCCTTTTAATACTTTTTTCATCTTTTATAGTTTTACTTAACATTTGTGTATTAATTTGTATTGTTGAAGCTGGAATATTTAGTTCATGTAAAGTTTCTTTGAGGGTTTTTTGTAGATTTTTTTCTGCTTGAAATAATGGTTCAAGAAGAGTATCACTTAGATATATATAGACAATTAGTCCTAAAAGAATAATAGGAAAATTCAAAATAATGAACAGTTCTTTTGAGAATGTAAAATTAACTAACATAAGATAATTTAAAAAAACAATGAGTATTAGTGTAAAAACAAGTACTATTAGATTAACTAAAATATAGTTCTTTCGTTTAGAATTCAACTTTATATCCAATACCTTTTATGTTGACAATCGCGTCTTTACCTAGTATTTTTTTCAAGTTATTAATATATACACGAATGGACCCTTCACTATGTTCCTCATTGGTATTCCAGAGTTTTTGAACTATCATTTCTTTGTTAATAATTGAACCTCTATTTGCTAGACACAATTCTAATAAATCAATAACTTTAGCAGGTATTTGTAAATCCACATCATTGTTTAATAAGCGTTTTAAATTAGGGTTATACAGAAGGTCTCTAGTCAATTGTACATTATATATTTGTTTTCCAGAGCGTTTTAATAAAGCCCTAACTCTTAGCAATAACTCATCTAAGTCTAAAGGTTTAACAATATAATCATCAGCACCACATTCAAAACCTTTTTGTAATGTTTCTTTATCTTTGTAAGAGGTTAAAAATATAGAAGGCGTATTATCTCCACTGAGTCTTAACTCTTTTAAGAGCTCAAGACCATTAAGCTTGGGAACATTAATATCCAATAGGTATAAATCATAATTATTCTCAAAGTTTTTATCTAGTGCCTCATGCCCATCACAAGCAATATCAACAACAAAACCCTCGTCAGTTAAAAAGTCTTCCAAACTTTCACTGAAAAGAGTATCATCTTCTAAAAGTAATATTTTTGACATGGATTCCCTTCTTTTAAGACTGAATACCTTTAAATACATCGTAGTTTTGTCGTACTGCATCATAAGCAACAATAGATACAGCATTTGCAATATTTAAACTTCTTGCTTCATTTGTCATTGGAATATTTATACAAGTGTCTTTATTTTGTTCCAACAAGGATTCTGGTAGACCTGCATCTT
>CAJXWI010000614.1 GCA_913062735.1 uncultured Arcobacter sp. | reverse complement strand
CTGTTTTATTCTCTAAGTACTCTAAAGACAACTTATTGTGTTTAAAAGCCGTTTTAATTGCCATTATAATAAAAGACAATTGAGTAAGAGGTTGTTTCCATTGATGTGAAATATTTTCAATCATTTCACCCATAGAAGCTAATTTATTTTGATGATATATAATTTCACGTTGATTAATATATTCTTTTTTTAATACTTTAAATTCATATGCCAAAATACAAAGCATAAAAATAGATTCAAAAGCGAATATAAATCCTTCTACGCTTTTAATATCATGTATAAGTTCCCTCTGCAAATATAAAATTTGTACTTCAATTGTAACAAAGTACACAATAAGAACGCCCCATCCAAGTAAAAAGAAAAAGGAAGCTTTATTTCCTTTTGTCATCGAAAGTATTGCAATAAGTAAATATATACTAAAAGAAGTAGCATAGGGTAAATAATCATATATTGTATTGTTATCAAAAAATAAAACAATGAATAAATGAAGTGTATTAATAAGAATAATAAATTTTAGTATTTTATCTAAAAGAATATATTCTTTTTTAGTATTAAATAAATACTGAACAAAAAGATTAGAAAACAATGAGAATAAATAAAAAATAATAATTCCAAAATACTCATAATTTTCATCAAATATATTTATTTCATACAGTAAAATTCCAAGTATCAATAAGTGTGTAAGTGAGCAAAATAAATAGCTCTTTTTTTCATTAAAAAAATAGAATATTAAAAAAAGAAGAAAAGCAGTAAAAATTATTCCATAAGAAAAGCCCTTAAGCGTTTTTTTTAATGATTCTTCTCTTAGGTATTCTTTTACTAAAGAAACATTAATATCTAAATTTACATAATTATGTGTATTGTCAAGCTTTAAAAAAAAAGACCTTGGAATATCATCTTGTTTTAATACAATAATAGGAGAAATAAGGCTTAAGTTTAGAGCTTGAGTATATTTTTTTTCTAGACTTATTTTTGAAAATAAAGAGTTAAATGAAATAATATAGTGTTCATCTTTGAAGCTTTTTTCATCTAAGGTAAATTTTATAAAATAAGATTTATCACTGTGTTTGATAAAGGGTAAGGTGATCTTTTTAAAGTTATTTGATATCTTTATATCTTCAATACTTGTATTAGTATTATCCATCTCAAGAACTGAAATATTTTTAATATAATTTGCACTTAAAGTAGTAAAGAAGATTAAAAAAATAAAAATACTTTTTATCACTAATCTTCCTTAAGAACTATTTTATAGCCAATTCCAGAAACATTTTTAATCACATTTTTTGTGATTTTTTTTCTAATATCTTTTACAATGGAACGAATAGCATCTTCACTCATTATTCCATCCCAAATGGTATTTGAGAGTTCAGAATAAGAAAGCACTCTGTCATGATTTATAAGTAACATTTTAAGGAAAACATGTTCTTTTTTAGAAAGAAATATTTGCTCCTTATTTAAAAAAAGATTGTTATTTAGCGTATCAAATTTAAATCCATCTCCTAAATTAAAAACATTTCTTTTTTGACTTACATCTGTAATACATGATTTTAAGGTAATTAATAATTCATTTTCAATCACAGGTTTTACTAAATATTTTATTAAACCCAAATCCATTGCTTCTAATAAATATGGCGTTTTTAAAAAAGCTGTCATGACAATGATTTTAGTATCTTTATCTTGTTCTCTTATTTTTCGAACCATCTCCAAACCATTTAAATTTGGCATATGAATATCTGTAATAATTATGTCTGGTTCACAGGCTTTGTACATCTCTATACCACTTAAACCATCATGTGCTTGATAAATATTGTCAAAATAAAATTCCAAAAGATCAATCGCACTTTTTCTTACCATGTCTTCATCATCTATATATAAAATTTTTAAACTACTAAACTTTTTCATATAGCTACTTTTTATTTATAGTATATTCAAATTAAATGTATTTTTAGTGTATTTTCACATTAAATATTAAAATTTATACATGATTATTTACTTGATTTATAGCGTATAATTATAAATACATTTACCTCATCATGAAAGAAATAATAATTAGAATAAGAAATCGTATTTTGTTAAATGTTTGATTCTTTAGTTTTGGTGAGAAATATTTATTTATTAAGTATTCAAAATACACCCCTTATAAAAAGGGATGTATTTGAAATTATTTAGTTTCTAACAGTTACTGGAACTGTATCGTCTAAGTTATCTTCGTTTACACTACCTAAGTCTGACTCAGCCTGCGCTAACATTTCAAATTCTTCTTCTGCTGTTTTGGCTACTAATCTGTTCTTAGAGTATAAGAAATAATATAGTGCACCAATAACATACAATACAAGAGTATAAAAGAATGCTTTTGGATCATAAGCATATACACCTGTTAAAGCAACAATTGATAATACAAGTGAAATACCTGATGTCATAACCCCACCTGGAGTTTTATAAGGTCTTGGCATATCTGGTTGTTTAATTCGTAATAGAATATGACTCAAAGACATTAAGGCATATGAAATAGTAGCTCCTACAACTGCCATTCCTAACATTAAATCACCTTCACCCGTTA
>CAJXWI010000613.1 GCA_913062735.1 uncultured Arcobacter sp. | reverse complement strand
ATGGTTGAAGTTAAAACTACATTCCGTGCACCAAAAGTTGGTGTAGTTGCTGGTTCTGTAGTTTCTGAAGGTAAAGTAGAGCTCGACGCAAAGGCACGACTGCTAAGAGACGGTGTAGTAATTTATGAAGGCACAATAGTTTCATTAAGAAGATTTAAAGACAATGTTGAAGTCGTTAACGAAGGTCTTGAGTGCGGTATTGGTCTTTCAGATTATAAAGATATTAAAGAAGGCGACACAATAGAGATACTTGGAGAAGTAGAAGTTTAGAAAAAAACGATGAGTAATCAAACACGTGGTGGAAGAATAAATAGAATAAACCCCCTCATTCAAAAAATTATCTCAAGCGCACTTTTAAGAAATTCTGATCCAGTTCTAAACAAAGCAACTATCACTCATGTTTCTACTTCACCAGATCTAAAGAAATCAATGGTATTTGTTTCAACACTCGATGGTAATGTAGGCTCTTTAAAAACTGCACTTGAGAAAAATAGAACAAAAATTCAAAAAGTATTAGCAAGAGAAATGACAACAAAAAATGTACCTAAAATCATTTTTGAAGTTGATAGTACATTTAATAATGTTCTAAGAATCAACGAACTGTTAGATAGGACTATTGAGAATGAGTAAACTTTTTGAAGACATTAAAGATTCTTCTAATTTAATTACAGGCCATATAAACCCTGACGGCGATGCTTTGGGTTCTGCCTTAGCATTTAAATTAATACTAGACAACAAAGGCATAGATTCCGACGTATCTTTTGATATGAAAGGTAACGTTCCCTCTAATTTAAATCACTTACCTATTGAATTAATTATGGATAAGCCAAAGGAAAATTATGAAAATATATATGTTTTTGATTGTGGAAACTCAGAAAGACTTGGTGATTTAGAAGATTTAGCATTAAGTGCTAAAAGAGTCATTGTTGTAGATCACCATATCAATCCTTCTTTTGGTGATATTCAGATAATTGATTCAAAAGCGGCTAGTACTACACAAGTACTATTCAGAGAAATTCTTTCTGCAAATATTGACATAGATAAAAATATCGCCAATTGTCTTATGACAGGATTAATCACTGATACAGGTAGATTTCAATATTCAAATACAGATAATGAAGTATTTGAAATCGCATCAAAACTAATGTTAAGTGGTGCTGAGCTTACAAGTATAAGTGATAACATTTATGGGTCTATTCCTATGAATGCAATCAAGCTACAAAGTGAAGTGTTAAACAGAATTGAATTACACGAAGAACAAGAATTAGTTGTTTCGTATGTCTTACAAGAAGATTATCTCAATTACAAAATTGAATCTTCTGAGACAGATTTTTTAATTGATTCTATTAGATTGGTGAAAGAATCAAGTGTGGCTTTATTGTTAAAAGAACAAGAAGATAAATCATTTAAAGGAAGCTTAAGGTCTCGCAATGAATTAGATGTTCAACAGATTGCTTCGCTATTTGGTGGCGGTGGACATAAAGCAGCGTCTGGATTTTCTACAAATTTAAGTATTGAAGAAATAAAAAATAAAGTTAAGAATGCAATTAAGTCACAAGTCTAACTTTTATTTATTAGACAAACCAAAAACATGGACCTCTCAAGATCTATGTACTAAATTAAAAAAAAATTTTAAATTTAAAAAAGTAGGTCACTCAGGTACCTTAGATCCAAACGCAGATGGTTTAATGCTTCTTGCTACTAATGGGTATACAAAATTGTTTGATTACATAGATAACACAAATAAAACTTATAAAGTAATTGCAATATTAGGTTACTCTTCTCCAACTCTTGATGTTGACTCAGAAATTACAAAACATGATGATATAAGTGCAGAACAGTTGAAACCTCAAATACAAGAATTTCTTACTAATTTGGTTGGCGAGTCTACCCAGACTCCACCAATTTATTCAGCAATTAAAGTAAAAGGAAAACGATTATATAAATATGCACGTCAAAATCAAGATGTAGAAATTCCTGATAGAAAAATATTTGTAGAAAGAACAGAATTGTTAGAAGCATTAGATAACAAAGCAACTTTTGAGATAACTGTTAGCAAGGGAACATATATAAGAAGCATTGTTCAACAATTAGGTGAGTATCTGAATACTTATGCAATAGTAGATACTCTTACAAGGACAGCCGTTGGTAATTTAAATATTAATCATAAAAATCTAAATACAAATGTTGAAGCTATAAATCACAACTCAAAAATAATGTCATTAGATTGGGCAGAAGTTATTAATCTGCCAAAAATTGAACTAGATGTGGAAATGCATGAAACAATTAAGAATGGTCAACTTCTACCTAGAAATATGTTTTCAAATGAAGAAAATTATATAATATCTATCGAGAGCAATATTGTGGCAATTTATAAACCTTTTAATGAGAAATATTACAAACCAGAAAAAGTACTCTCATGAGAATATATGAAAATTTTACTTCCGATAATTTTATTGATGATTTCATTACAGATGTGTGTATTGGTGGATTTGATGGAGTACATTTAGGCCATCAGGAGCTATTAAAATTTACAAAAGAAGCAAGTAATTTATTTCAAATA
>CAJXWI010000612.1 GCA_913062735.1 uncultured Arcobacter sp. | reverse complement strand
TTGCTTAAACGTTTAGCATTTGTAACGAATAAATCATCTCCTACAATTTGAACATTTTTCCCTATTTCGTTTGTAATTTTTTTCCATGCATCCCAGTCTTCTTCAGCAAAAGGATCCTCTATTGATTTTATTGGATAACTTGATGTTAGTTTTTTATAATAATCAATAGCGATTAGTTTATTGTCTTTATTCCCTTTAAATTGATGATACTTTGCCAACGAAATAAACTGTTGAGCTAGAGCAGGGAGTTTTTCTGAGCCTGAAATTGATGTTTTATTAGTTTCTGTATCTGTTTCAAAATAAAGACATAAAATGATAAAGAGATGAGTAGAAGAGTGACAACGATTAACACTGTTTTAGCGTAGTTATTTTGCGAAAAATAACTTAGTTCACTATCTTGTATTCTGGCTTCTTTTTCAGATCCGCTTTCCCTACTAAACTCAGTAATATCCTCTTTAACACAAGCGACTAATCGATAGCCTTTCTTAGAGATAGTTTCAATATATTGAGGTTTTGAAGCGACATCGCCTAATGCTTTTCTTAATTGACCAATAATGTTGTAAATAGAATTATCACCAACAACTTCATTTGGCCAAATGGCGGCATTAAGCTCATCGAAGGTTATCGTTTGCTGAGGGTGTTCAATAAAGTATTCAAGCGCCTTCATCACTTTAGGTAACATAATGAGCTTATCTTCGCCGCAGATCAGTAGGTTTTCTTCTTTCACAACTTGCCATCGACCTAAAGTAACAACTGTGCTGACTATTTTTTTATTCATATATTTAAGGCACTTAAGATCTTTAAGAAAACGATTAGTTTATTTTAAGGTTTTTTGATTAAAGCAATATTAACATACGACAACTAAGTTTAAATGCGTTATACGTTATTTCAATAATTTGGCCAAAAGTCTCTTTATGGTCACAAGGAGTTCAAATGAAAAATATAATTTTGCTTTTGCTGGTGATCTTATCTCAGGTTTTATCTGAAAAATCTTACGCAAATATCGCTGATAATCCTTACCATAAAGTTGTCAGCAATTTTACTGAGCATAAAGTATTTAGTGGCGCTGTATTGGTGGCAAAAGATGGAAAGATTGTTTTTGAACGTGCTTATGGCTTAGCCAATGAAACTTGGCAAGTGCCGAATGCCATTGACACTAAATTTAACATTGCGTCATTAACCAAGTCGATGACCGCACTGCTTGTGATCAAGTTAGTACAAGAAGAGAAACTTTCACTATCAGACACCGTAGAAAAATATTTGCCCTATTTCCCCAAAGACAAAGCCAGAAAAATTACTATTAGAGACTTATTAGGTCATCGCTCTGGTTTGCCCAGACAATTTGTTCTTCCTGGTTGGAAAGAGGGTAAATATGATCGATTTAATAATAAAATTGAATACGCCAAACTTATCGGTGATCTGGCGTTAACTTCTGAACCAGGAAAACGTTATCAATATACAAATTTAGGCTATTTTCTCCTTGGGCTAATTGTAGAAGAAGCAACCAATACCGCGTACGAGTCTGCATTAGAACACTATATTTTTTCCCCTTTAAAAATGAATAACACAGGAACGGTTGCCTACAAAAAAATCATAGAAAAACACGCGACTGGTTATCGAATAGCGGAGTTTGGTGGATATCAGAGACCTGCTTTTCTTAATGTGGAATTTTTATTTTGGGCTGAGGGCAATATATATTCAACGGTAGGCGATATCTTAAAATTTGAACAAGCCCTTTACCAGAATATAATACTTGATGAGCAACATAGAAAAATATTGTTATCAAAAGATAACGGCTTTAGCTGGAGCGTTCAGCCTTGGAAAATCAACAGTAGCGCACCAGAGCTTACAAGTATCAGTTGGGGAGGAGAAATACCTGGCTATAGCTCTTTTTTGCTTAGGCTTACCGATGAAAAAAACACAGTTATTATTCTCAGTAATAATGCCGTAAATGAAGTGGAAAAACGTAGATTAGCCAGTGAACTAGCAGCAGTACTTTACAATGAAGAAACTAGTTTAACTAAATTACCTTTAAGTTTCGCGTTAACTCAAGCCTTATTTAATAACGAATTAGATAAAAAAATTACTGAACTACAAGGGCATGTAAACGATTATATAGTCGATGAAAGTATCGCTACGATGGGTTTACAACAAATGTGGGGAGGAGAATTAGCAAAAGCGATATCAATACTTTCATTTAATAGTCAAATACTACCTGATTCTCCCTTTGCACACGATCATCTGGCAACCGCATTTGAAGAGCAGAAGCAATTTAAAAAAGCATTGCAGAGCACAAAACGAGCTTTAGTATTACTGCCGAATAACCAATACCTTAAAAATAAGATAACGCGACTTACCTCCACTATACAAAAAGGATTTTTAGATGAATTATAGAAAATTAATCGCTGTAGTTTTGTTAGTTATTGTTCACCTTGGCATTAAAGCATCGAGTGATTTTAATGTGGCTATTACAAGTATTGAATTTCAGGATGAACAACGAATGTCATGGGACGGGGTAAATAAACGTCCAATAATAACGCACATTTTTTATCCAACAACTGATA
>CAJXWI010000611.1 GCA_913062735.1 uncultured Arcobacter sp. | reverse complement strand
AAAATATTTAATGTATCAAAGACTATTTGTAGGCTATCTGACTATACATATATTGAAAATTTAGATGCGCTTGGAAAAGATAATATTGATGTTGCCATAAGCCCTGAACTAGAAGTTACTCAGCACATTGTTGACCTAATTAATCATCCAGGTGCGGAACAAATAGAATCTTTTGCAGAGGGAATAGTGATGAAAACTTCTGGTTGATAATTACTTTCTCTAAATGGAGAAGAATTTGAATATATTTGCCACCATGAAGTTTGAGTATATGCTACATTTATGGATTCTTTTAAGCCGAATAGATTATAAAAAAGTGGTTTCTTTACACTTATTTGAAATTTAGCCTCACTTTGTTCACGGTCACTTCTTTTTTTTGTATCATAGCTTAAGGGTAAAAAGTAGTTAGCTTTATAAGCATAAATATCAAAGGATGAAGTAATTAATTGTTCTGTCTTTTGTCTTGTTTCTTTGTCTTTGATTGGTTCAAGAATAAGGGTATTGATAAATTCTTCATGATTAGACACTTTATGTTGCTCTGGTTTTTCATGACTTAAAATATTGACTTCTGCTTTATTGTAGATATCTGCGACACTTTTAGAAGCTATTTGTTTATAAATATCCATGGCTTTTTTATATTCATGTTGTTTCTCATATTTGGAAGCTTTTATATAAAGTTCATTTATATTATTTGAGTAAAGTGTAATAGTAACTACATTGAGTAAAACCATTATTTTCATTTGATACTTTCCTTTAACTTTATTCCTTATCTATCTTTCAGGAGTTTTTTATACTTTCCATTCTTTAACTCAGTCAGTCTTAATTTATATCTTTGAGCCCAACTATCCAAAATAGGTTTTATGTCATTTAAACTAATATTTTCGATATCTTTAATTTCTTTTGAGCTTTTTTCTAAATCGAGCAGTAGTACAAGGGTTTTTAATGTTTTGGCATCATATAACTTTAGAGCTAAACTTGTTTTCAATTTTTTCTTTTCATACCCTGATCCACGTTTTAAGGCAGTAAATGCTAATCCATAAGGTAAATATTGATAGATTTTTAAATCATCATAAGAAGCTTCCATACTGATAATTGAGATGCTTAATTGTAGGCTTTTTTTATCTTTGCCATTATTCTTATAAATAGGTTTTAATTCATCTTGAAGTTTTTTATCAAAATATAAATAAACGTCAGAAATTAATTTTTGGTCAATATGGGATTCTTTATTATCTGTAATAATCTTAAGCGAATTTATAATAATATCATTATATTTAGTAAAGTCAGTATCTTTGTTAACATAATAAAGTGTATGTTCATCATTGGGTGAAGGTTTCAGTAGTGACAAATCATCAATAAGTGTATTTGCTTTTGTTGGAACTTCGGGTGTTGTTAAAGAGCAACCAGTTATCACAAATAGTATAACTAATACCCCAATATATTTTATGCTAAATTTCATTTATTTCCTTTTAATTCATTGGGTAAATAGTATTCAAAAATTGTGTCAAAATGGTTTCTAAATAATTTAGATATCTATTATAACGAAGATAAGATTAGAAATTATTCAATTTCATTATTCATTATCCGTTCTTCTTGACCTTCAAAATAAACTATATTTCTCAAGGTTTCTAGTCGCCAGTTTTAAAGTAGCATCTTGCAAATTTGTACTTGTGAAGTGAATAACAATAAACTCACCCCATAATATGTATTTAAAATATAAGTCTTTTCTTTCTTTATTGAAGAAAAGATAGCAAATACAATCTCTAACTGATGATGAAGGAGAGATATACTACTATTATAGTAATTATAATAAAGAGGATTACTTATGGATGATAGACTTCTAGATTACGTGGCACTTGGGGTATTAATATTTGTTGTATTAACAATAATATATGGTGGTATGTATATACATGATATACCTTATCAAATGGCAAAAAAAAGAAATCATCCACATGTGGAAGCTATACATACAGCATGCTGGGTTAGTCTTTTTTTACTACATGTTATCTGGCCATTTTTATGGATTTGGGCAGCATTGTACAAGCCCGATGTGGGTTGGAATATGGGCGGCTCTTCAAAAGCTGATGAGGCAGAGCAAAAAAAACTACAACAAGAAATGAATGTACTAAAAAATAGAATAACAGTTCTTGAACAAAAACTTGAAAAAGAGGGGAATTAAATTATGGATTTACTTATACTTATAACTTATTTCTCAATATGTTGGGTTATTTTTAGAATATTTAATATTTCAATTAATACATGGTCTTTAACAACTGTGGTTCTTGGAGCTATAATTATTCTAGGAACCATGTTATCTCTTGTTTCTTATTAATACCAGCATTAATGCCCTCTCTAAATTCAACAACTAGCAGTTCATCGCCTTCTGTTTGTGAATCTTCATTCATTTCAATATCAACATAACCGGTAGTACCACTAGTTATGATAATACTGCTGTTACTTAGTTGATAATCAAAACGATCGACAGAGCCACTAACAAAGATTGGAATTTCAAAAGGGTAAAAAGGTGCGTTGCCTGATAAATAAGCGTAGACCCTAGCTGTTCCTCCTTCAGCAATA
>CAJXWI010000610.1 GCA_913062735.1 uncultured Arcobacter sp. | reverse complement strand
CCTTCCGCTTTAGATAACAGACCTTTAAAATTTGATGAGTTTATTTCAAAAGCACCTAGTTTTCTTTTTGTTTCAGCAACACCAAATGAGCTTGAACTTGATTTAAGTTCTGAAGTAGCTGAACAAATAATACGACCAACGGGTTTATTAGATCCTGTAATTGAAATCATGGACTCAGAGTTTCAAGTTGAGAAACTGCACGATGAAATTAAAAAAACAGCGGCTAAAAATGAAAGAGTATTGGTAACCGTTTTAACTAAAAAAATGGCAGAAGAATTAACAGATTATTATGCAAATTTGGGTATTCGAATAAAATACATGCATTCAGATATTGATGCCATTCAAAGAAATCATATTATTAGGGAATTAAGGCTTGGAAAATTTGATGTACTTGTGGGAATTAACCTTCTAAGAGAAGGTTTGGATATTCCAGAAACATCTCTTGTGGCTATTTTAGATGCTGATAAAGAAGGGTTTTTACGTTCCAAAACCTCCCTGATTCAAACAATGGGAAGAGGGGCAAGAAATGAAAATGGTAGAGTGATTTTATTTGCAAAAAGAATTACTAATTCTATGGAGTTTGCAATAGAAACTACAAATAAAAGAAGAGAGATTCAAGATGCTCATAATAAACATCATAGCATTACCCCAACAACAACAAAAAGAGCCTTGGATGGAAGTCTTAAATTAGAAGAATACGATGAACTTGCTTGGAAAAAAGAAAAAGTAGAAAAAATGCCAGCAAGTGAGAGAAAAAAAATATTGATAGAGTTAAATGCTAAGATGAAAAAAGCTGCTAAGGATTTGCACTTCGAAGAAGCCATAAGATTAAGAGACGAAATAGAAAAAATAAAAAAAATCTAAATCTTGGTTCAGCTTTTGAGCTAACTCTGCGTTGAAGAATAAATTTAAATACTCATGTACTAACGTACACTCCGTTTTAAATTTTTTCTTCGCCTTAATTTAGCTCAAAATCTAAAACAAGATTTAGATTTTTTAAACTGAACATGTTAGAAAATATCCCTTATCTGTACTTATTAAATTTATATATTTTGTATCTTTTAATTGCTACAGTTTTTTGATATCTTAGAACAATTTTACACAAGGATACTTATGAAAAATATTGGAATTTATATTTATGATGAAGCAGAGGTTTTAGATTTTGTTGGACCTTTTGAAGTTTTTTCTGTGGCTTCTCGTTTTTAGATGAAAAAGAAAAGTTTAATGTCTTTTTTGTTTCTGAAAAAAATACTGTGATTAAAGCGCGTGGTGGTTTTTGTGTTCAATCTCATTATACTTTTGAGAATTGTCCTCATATTGATTTGCTTATTGTTGTAGGTGGTGTTCATACTGAAGAAGTTAAAAATACTAATGTTATCTCTTGGGTATCAAAAGTTGCTAAAGTTGCTAAACTTGTTGCTTCTGTTTGTACGGGAGCTTTTATATTAGCCCAAGCCAAGGTATTAACAACACAAAAAGTGACAACACATTGGGAAGATATTGATGCTTTAGAAAAAGATTTCCCTTCTTTAACTGTTCAAAAGAATGTTAGATGGGTAGATGAGGGCGATATTATTACTTCTGCTGGGATATCTGCTGGTATTGACATGAGTTTACAGCTTGTTGCAAAAATACGCTCCCTTGATTTGGCAAATCAAACAGCACGTCAAATGGATTTTGATTGGAAAAAAAATACTTAAGTTTAATATTTAAAATTAAATTAGTATTTAATCTATTTCACTACAATGCACTAAGTAAAAAAAAAGAGATTAAATGAAAAAAGCCACTAAAGCAGAAATACAAATAATTAAAGAAGCTTTTGTAGAAAAGTATCAAGATGCAGTTACAGAACTTACCTATACTAATGATTATGAATTATTAATTGCGATAATCTTATCTGCTCAATGTACAGATAAAAGAGTTAATATAATAACTCCAGCACTTTTTGAAAAATACCCTAGTGTTTTTGAATTAGTTGATGCTTCTTTAGATGATGTAAAAGATTTATTGAAATCCTGTTCTTTCTTCAATAACAAAGCTAAAAACATTATAAAAATGGCACACAGCGTTATTGAAGATTTTGAAGGTGAAATTCCACATGTTCAAAAACAACTTATGACTTTAGCAGGGGTGGGTAATAAAACTGCCAATGTTTTTATGATTGAGAGTGAAGGGGCTAATTTAATGGCTGTTGATACGCATGTTTTTAGAGTATCCCATCGTTTAGGTTTAAGTGATGGAAAAAATGTGACGGAAACAGAAAAACATTTGGTTAAACGCTTAAAAGATGATTTACATATTTTTCATCAAGCCATGGTTTTATTTGGAAGATATACCTGTAAAGCAATAAAACCAGACTGCGACAATTGTTTATTTCCTCAGGTATGTAAAACGAAAGAAACCTTTCATGTATAAAGCTTAGAATTTAAGATATTTACACTTAATAAGTAATTGTTGTTTTCTATATTTTTTAAGTAAATACTTGCTATTTCTTTAAATTCTAAAATTTAAACCACATTTAAGAAAAACCCCTTGACAAAGTTCGTAAAACCTCCTATAATTCCCGTCCAAAT
>CAJXWI010000609.1 GCA_913062735.1 uncultured Arcobacter sp. | reverse complement strand
AACATGCTTATGAATATAATCAGGCTTTAATGGACTTAGGTTCGCAAGTATGTACTAGTAAAAAACCTTTATGTACCCTCTGTCCATTAAGTGAAGGCTGTGAAGGAAAAAATGAAGCTATTTTATACCCAGAAAAAAAGCCTAAAAAACAAAAAGAATTAAGAAAAAGACACTTAGTAATATACAAATATAAAGAAAAATATGCTTTATTTCAAAATGAAAACAATCTTTTAAAAGGTTTATGGAGTTTTAAACAATATGAAGCCTTAGAAGAAGAACGCTACGATACTTGTTTGGGGGAGATTAAACATGAGTACAGCCATATATCTTTAAGAGCTAAGATATATATTCGTACTGTCTCTAAAGATCATTTTCAATCTTGGTTTAATAAAGAGGAAATAAAAGCGCTGGCCTTAAGTAAACTTGATCATAAAGCACTTTCTTTAGAAAAAAAATACAACGAAGGATAAAAGTGAAATACATAAAAATAAATGATTTCTTTCATGATGTATTTGGGAAAAAACAGAGTATAGTAGAATTAATAGCTATTTTTCTCTTCTGCTTTATAGCTACTTATTTTATTTTTGCTAATTATTCATGGGATACACAAGAAATAATAACGTGGAAAATAATCGCAGCTTTTATTTTAGTAGCTGATATTATGGCGGGTTGTATCTCTAACTTTACTTTTTCTACCAATGAACATTATGTAAAACAATCAAAAAAGAGGCTCTATTTTATTTTATTTCATATACATCTTCTTGTGATTGCTTTTTTATTAGATGCTTATTTTGTATATGCTTTTATTTTTACAGTATATACAATAGGTGCAGCTTGTATTGTAAATGCACTGATGGGAAAAAGACTTCAGCGTTTTATTGCTGCTAATTTGGTGTTTTATGGACTTATTCTGATTTTGTATTTTACTTTACCTTTGTGGTTTATTTTAATTTCCTTATTTTTTATGATAAAACTAATTTTTTCTTTTTCAGTAAATCATTATGAAGTTTCGGCAGAACAATAATTCATAATAACTTATCTCTGGTTATTTCACAATTTTTGTTTAACCTTAGAGACAGTATTTAATAAAGTAATAGTGCTTGTTCTTCCTTATGTCTTTTGAATGATTTGTAAAAAGAATAATAAGAGAAACTTTTTTTATAAAACTTAAGCTGATTTTAGTTAAAACTGTTTATAGATTAAAAGGATTATTATGAAATTTAAATATATTGTTTTTATTTTTTGCATCTTATTTGTAAATGCATTTGCACAGTCTCCTGTTTGGAAAATATCAAAAAATGGTACACATCTTTTTATTGCAGGAACGATTCATTTATTAAATAAAGATGATTATCCTCTACCTAAAGCCTTTGATTATGCGTATAAAAGATCTTCTACTATAGTATTTGAAGCAGACACAAATAAATTCTCACAAGCTTCTTTTAGACCCTTGATTTTAAGAAAAACCTTGTATTCAAAAAATAAAACCTTGGCTGATTATTTGGATAATAAAACACTAAAAGAATTAAAATTATATTTAAAAAAAGAAAATATACCTTATTCAAATGTAGCCAAATTAAAACCAGGTATGTTAAGTATTACTTTAATGATGGAAGAATTAAAAAAACTTTCACTTGTGGGTATTGGGGTGGATGAATTTTATTCAAAAAAAGCCACAAGTGATAAAAAGAAAATTAAGTTTTTAGAAAGTGTTTTCAAACAACTGGACTTTTTAGCTAATATGGGAAAAAACGATGAAAGTGCTTTTGTAAAGTATATGCTAAAGGATTTAAATAATATCGAAAAAGAATTTTCTTTGATGAAAAAAGCGTGGAGGCAAGGAGATAATGAAGCACTTAAAAAAGTTTCTTTAGATTCTTGGAAAAATAAATTTCCTAAACTGTATCACTCTTTATTAATAGAAAGAAATAAAGCATGGTTGCCAAAGATTGTAAAAATGTTGAGGAATAAAGAAGTTGAGTTAATTCTTTTTGGAGCACTTCATTTAGTTGGTGATGAGGGTATTTTAGAACTTCTAAAAGAAAAAGGTTATACCATTACTAATATAGAATAGAATAGAAAAGAAGGAAAATAAATGAATGAACTTTACTCCCCAATTGAACCCTATAATGACTTTTACTTAAAAGTAGATTCTTTGCACGAGATATATGTGGAAGAGTGTGGAAATAAAAAGGGGAAACCTGTTGTTTTTTTACATGGTGGTCCAGGAGGAGGATGCTCTAAGAATGACAGACGTTTTTTTAATCCCTTAGAGTATAGAATTATATTATTTGATCAAAGAGGCTGCGGAAGATCACTTCCTCATGGATGTTTAGAAAACAATGAAAGCCATTTTTTAATAGAAGACATCGAAAAAATAAGAAATAAGCTAGGTATTGATTCTTGGCATGTTTTTGGGGGATCTTGGGGTTCTACTTTATCTTTATTATATGCTCAAGAACATGTTTCAAGGGTTAAAAGTTTGGTTTTACGGGGTATTTTTTTAGGAAGAAAAACAGATACTGCGTGGGCATTTGATAATGGTCCTGCTGCAAGAATGGTTCCTGATTATTG
>CAJXWI010000608.1 GCA_913062735.1 uncultured Arcobacter sp. | reverse complement strand
AACTGTACTCTTGCAGCAATTTTCATTGACCAAGAATTGTCTTTTCCCGTTAAGTTAAATAGCCCTTTTCCAAATTTCGGGGCATTTGCTTCTTGTGCACTTAAAGTTTTGATACACAATAACAAAACAACAATAGTTGTGATGTACGTTTTCATTATAGTATTAGTTTTTGTCGCTGCAAATAACCAATTCCAATGTTAACTTAATGTTTCTAAATTATTATTATAGTGATAAAAAACTGCCTTCAAGTTGAAGGCAGTTAGCATGTATTCATTAAAAAGTCGACAAAAACTATATACTCAATGAAATACGATCGCTGTATTAGCTATGAGCAAATATCCAATAGTAGTATTATATTAAAGTAATAAGAATATTAAATTACCATTAACCAATACCCATATTACATTACCTTTTCATTAAGTGCTTGCTCCTATTTATTATTTTATCTTTGATAAAAACAAATATCATATTTACACTTCTATGTCAACTGAAAAAATTTCTAATAATCTAAGTTCTTTATTTCTTAATTGAATTTTTTTTTCACCAACATTTAAATAACCAAGCAGTGGATACAAGGAAGTGTTATTGAAAGTTAAACACAATTGATTGTTTCCTTTATGTCTTCTTAAAACAGCCCTGCAACGAGCATCAAGTTCAGAAAAATCAAAAGGCTTAGTTATATAGTCATCAGCGCCAATATCTAATAAATCAATCTTATCTGCGACTTCAGATTTTGCTGTCATAATAATTACAGGCGTATTTAAATTTTCTTTTCTTATTTTTTTGAGTAGCTTTCTGCCATCGCCATCTGGCAGCATTATATCTAACAGGATGATATCAAATTTAGATACTTTTAAATAAACCTCGGCATTCGCTAAGTTATCTGAATGCTCTGTGTTGTGACCCTCTATTTTAAAGAAATCAAGCAAAGGCCTAGCAAAATCAATGGAATCCTCAACAATTAATACTTTCATGTGTCAGCTATATGTCAGCTTAATTGTATAGGATTTATTCAGTAATAAGGAGAGGAATAAAATAATTTTTTAAAATTTATTATTCCTTAATTTCAAAAGGAGGAAAAATGAGAAAACTCATTAAATTTATATCTGCTATCTTTTTGTTCTCTGCTCTATCCGTATCTGCGCATGCGGTTGAAGAATTACACTTTGTAGTTCCAGGCGGAGCCGGTGGTGGATGGGATGGCTGTGCAAGAGGTACTGGAGAAGCTTTAGTTAAATCTGGTCTTCTAAAATCAGCTTCATTTGAAAATATGTCTGGTGGTGGAGGTGGTAAAGCCCTAGCTTGGATGATGAACACTCAACCTGAAGACACTATTATGGTTCAGTCAACACCGATCGTTTTGAGATCAATTTCAAAGCATGAGGGTTATCAATATAATGAGAATGCTACTAAAAAGACATTGTCTTATAGTGATGTAACTCCAATTGCTGGTATCATTGGTGACTTTGGTGCTATTGCTGTTGCTGCAAACTCACCTTACCAGTCTTTCCAAGATGTAGTTGATGCTTACAATGCAGATCCAAAATCAGTCAAGATGGCTGGTGGATCAACTAGAGGTAGTATGGACCATTTAATTGGAGCACTAGCATTCCAATCAGCTGGTGCTGATCCAAATGCGGTTGTCTATATTCCATACGATGCGGGTGGAGAGGCTTTAGCAGGATTATTATCCGGTGAAGCTCAAATCCTATCAACTGGTTTCAGTGAAGCGCTAGGAGCTGGTGATCAAGTAAGAATTCTTGGTGTAACAGCAAATGAAAGATCTGCAGATGCTCCCAATGTTCCAACATTAAAAGAGCAAGGCTTTGATGCTTACTTCGTAAACTGGAGAGGTTTCTTTGGCCCTCCAAATATGGATCCTGCAAAAAGAGATGCTATTGCTAAAATGCTTGGCGATATGCAAGAAACTCCTGAGTGGGAAGAGGTAAGAAAGAGAAACGCTTACGTCAACATCTATAATCCGGGTGATGACTTTATATCTTTCCTTGAAACTCAAACCGCTGAAATGACAGCACTGATGAAACAACTTGGTGTGATATAAGATATATCTAAAATAAGTGGGAGGGTAAAAATTGCGTATTAATCTATCAAGAATTAGTGCCCTAATTTTCCTCCTTCTTTTCTCTATTTATTCATATTTATCAGGGGAAATAAGAGTTTTTACCTTTGATGTTGATGCCCCCTTTAATGCTAAAACTTTTCCTAAATTAATTTCATATATCGGAATTTTATTTTCATTTTTGGCCTTAATATTCTCAAAAAATGAGGATGAGCCAGTCAGTCAGTATGAGTGGGTTAAAGTATTTGTCTTATTTGTACTAGTTTTTAGTTATGGTCTTATTATTAAGACTGTTGGATTTTTCTTATCAACCAATTTATTTTTAATTATTGCTTACTACTACCTTGGTGTAAGAAGCATTAAATTAATTTTCTTTTGCTCAGTCCCAGTTGTTGCGGGGCTACAATTTATGCTTCATGAGTTACTGGATGTTTATATTCGTGACCCTTTATTACAATCGATCGGGATTATTTCATGATTGAGGGTATCACATTAGGTAT
>CAJXWI010000607.1 GCA_913062735.1 uncultured Arcobacter sp. | reverse complement strand
ACACAAATGAGATTTTAAATGAAATTGAAGATTATAAAAACTTTGTATTTATGTTATATGATGAGTTTAATTATACTAACTACAATCAAAACTTAGACTTTTATAATATAAAGGAGATACTTAAATACTCGGAGGACAAAGATAAATTAAAAACTTTCATTGAAAATCTTAATTACGATAATTGCTTTGATTTAGTAGAACAAATGGTTTTCCTCTATGTAATTAAAAAATGTATAAAAATAATCAAGAACTATGAATATGATACTGATATTATTTATACTGAAAAACAAGGTTTCAATTCAAGTGATTTAAAAAATAGTGAGTTTAAAAATATAAAATTTGAAACTAATTCTTTTAAAATTAAGCAAATTTTAGAAGAATTATATAAAGATAAAAGTCATCTTACTTATAAACTCAAGCAAGCAGTTAATTTTCTTAAATATAAAAAGGAATATAGTAATGAAATTGTTAAATCCATAATAAATTCAACAAAAGTGGATATATCTTTTTTATCTTCTAAAATAAATTCAATTAAACGTGAGAGTATTTTTACTTTAGTTCCCCCTTCATTTATTAATACAAATATAATATTTGAAGATGATATTAACTTTAATTCACTTAGTTCAGGAGAAAAGCAAAATGTTTTTACAAAAACATCTATTTTATATCATATAAATAATATAAATTCTGTTTTTAATTCATCCAAAAATATGATAAGTTATCGATATGTAAATTTGATTCTTGATGAAATTGAAATTTGTTTTCATCCTGAAATGCAAAGAAAGTTTATTGATGAATTATTGGATATGTTAAAAATGCAAGACACAAATAATATTGCAGGTTTTAATTTTATCTTTGTTACTCATTCGCCTTTTATTTTATCTGATATTCCAAAATCTAATATTTTATTTTTGCAAAAAAATAAAATTATTGATACTAGTTTAAGAAAAGAAATTACTGAAACCTTTGGAGCAAATCTTCATTCTTTACTAGAAAGCTCATTTTTTATGGAGAGTGGATATATTGGCGCATACTCAAAGAAAATTATTCAAAATATTATAATTGATATTGAAGAAGAAAAGTTTGAAAATAAAGATGAGATTTTTAAAAAAATATGTATTATTGGTGAACCAATATTACATAATAAGCTTCTAGAAATGTATTATGATTCATTCCCAAATAAAATGGATTATCTTGAACGTCAAAAAGTAATGATTGAACAAGAAATTGAAATATTAAAAATGAAGAATAAAAATGCTTAAAATTGAGAAACATACAAATGATTTTGTTAACGACTATACAGAAAAACTATATCCGTATCTTTCAGAAAAACTAAAAAAAGCTTATAATGAGAAATCATATAATATTTTAAAAAGTAAAAAATTAAAATATACAAGTGAAAAACAATTACTAAAAGTTTTAAAATATATAGAAGATAATTTAAAAGATATAATCTCTTCAACTCCTACTGAATTGAAAGAATTTTGCAAAAAGATTGACTTAAAGGCTGGAAATACTTATCGAAAATCAAGAACTGAACAACCTTATAAACTTCATGCAATTTTGAATAGGATATTTGTTTTAGATGGATATGAATACAAGATATGCAAATCTAGCAGAAAAGAGATTGCTTATCAAATTGTGGATAAATTAAAATTAAAATCATGTCCCTATTGTAATAGAAACTATATATCGACTTATAAAAAAGATGAGGAGAATAAAAAATCAACAAGGCCTCAATTAGATCATTTTATTTCAAAATCAAAATATCCATTTCTAGCTTGTAGCATATATAACTTAATACCAAGTTGCACAACATGTAATTTACTTAAAAGTGATGATGATGATGATGAATTAATCAACCCTTTTGAGTTTAATAGCGACTCTTTTAATTTTAATTATAAACTTAATAAAGATTTTAGTTTTGGTAAAATAAGTATAGAGGATATTGAACTAAATATTCAAGGAATACAAAGTAATAAAAAAATATTTTTACTTGAAGAACTTTATCAAGGTCATAAAGATATAATAATTGATATTTTGAATAAAACACATTCTCATTCTCAATCTTTTATAAATAAGTCCTTTGATTTTAAAACCTCTGATGATAAAGAGTTAATCTCAATGGAATATATTTTCGAAAGTATATATTCAGAATATTTGTCAAAAGATGAAATATTAAAACTTTTGTATAATTTTGAATTAAAAAAAGAAAACTTTCATAAAAGGCCATTATCTAAATTAACATTGGATATTCTAACTTCAATTAAAAAATAAGGATATTTAAATGATCTTTTTATAAATTATTTGTGGTAAATAGTCTTTACTCTTACAATATAGAACTAAAAACTTATAAATAAAGTTTTAGTACCATATCCTTCCCACTATCTGGAGCTAATTTTGCGTATCTCATAGTCATAGTTATATCTTTGTGGTTCATTAGCTTCTGAATGGTATAAATAGGTGTTCCATTGATTGCAAGATGCGATGCAAAGGTATGACGAAGAGTATGTGTTACTACTCTGTTTTTTCTATCGTCTTTTTCTAGTCCTTGGTTAAAATACTCATTAAATATTTTTGT
>CAJXWI010000606.1 GCA_913062735.1 uncultured Arcobacter sp. | reverse complement strand
TTTTAAATCTAATAGTCAGCTCGTTACCTTTAATAATATCTTCAAATAAAAGAACAAAAATAGCGTATATAGCTAGAATGTATAAAACTGCATAAAGATTTTTTATACTAAATATTTTATTCAAGAATAGTCCTAAAAATCAAAGTATATAAAGGGTAATGGAGAACCACTGAATGTTAATGCCAATAAAGTAAGTACAGATAAAACAATTAAAGAAAATCTGTTATAATTCAATATTGGAAAACCATCATTATTAACTTTATAAAATCTTAGTATGTGGTCAAGTAATGGATAAATTAACATCATTAAAATAACAACTACATAATATGGACTTTCTTTTTGTATAAATAGGCTATCTTTCAATCCAAACATTTTTTGAATTAATAAGATAGCATCTAAATACTCTAATCTAAAAAAACTCCATGAAATAACTATCAAAATAAAAGTAATTACCCATCTAATAGGATAATATATTTTTAAGTAAGTTTGGCCTAAGTTTTTTTCAAAAACTAGAATCAATCCATGTATTGCTCCCCATATAACAAAACCAATTCCTACTCCATGCCATATACCAGATAATATAAATACAGCCATAATATTAATGCACGTTCTAATATTACCATTATTACTCCCTCCTAGAGGAAAGTATACATAATCTCTAAACCATGTTGAAAGACTAATATGCCATCTATGCCAGAAATTAGTAACTGTAGTAGCTCTATATGGATAATTAAAATTGGCAGGTAATTTAAATCCCATAAGTAATGCAAAACCAATTGCCATATCGCTATATCCACTAAAATCAGCATAAATTTGAGCTGAAAAACCCAATATAGTTGCCCATGCATCAAAAATGTTCATACTTTCTATACCATATGAGATATTCCAATTGACGTAAGCCCCTATATTGTCTGCAATTAGTAATTTCTTAACCAATCCTATCAATATTAAAGCTACCGCAAGTGTAATAGTTGTAATTGTTAGTTTCTCTTCTTTAAAAACATTTATAAATATATTTTTTGCCCTTAAAATTGGTCCTGCAGCTAAATGCGGCCAAAATGCTATAAAGAGTAATAAATCCAAAAAACTCTGGTTAGCGGTAATTTTTTTATGATAAATATCAATATAATATCCAATCATTGAAAATGTGTAAAATGACAAACCCAGTGGTAATATTAAATCAAGTTTATATTCTTTAAGATTTGTAATATTAATAAAAAAATTAAAATACTTAAAAAATAGTAATGGAAGTAGTGCCAATAATATTACTAAAAAAAGTGATGCTTTATTATCACTTCCAAATATCTTCTTACTTCCGTACATGCCTAGGAATGTATGATATATTAATAATAAGATTGCGGGGGGATACCATGTCGCATAAAAAAGTAGAGAACTTACTGCTATAAATTTACTTCTTGAATGTGATTGTAATTTATCTTTAAATATTTTCGATTCAAAAAAAAGAAAATAAATCAGAAAAAAAATTATAATCATTAAGACCATTATATTATTTGTAAAAATCAAGAATATCTACTTAAATCTGAATATAATATCTTTTTATAAATATCTATTTGCATAGTTGTAATATATTTATTTTCATACAACTTAGCCGTATTTAGTGCATTTTGACTTAACTTTTCGTACTCTTTATATTCATATGATTTTTCAATAACTTCTTTCAAATTCTCGCCATCACTTAAAAAACCATTTTCTGAATCTTTGATAAAATTCTTTCGAGTACCTATATCAAATCCAATAACAGGTACAGCAAAGTTCATTGCTTCAATAATAGTTAAACCAAATGTTTCATACAATAACGAAGGTTGAATTAGAAACTTTGATTCTGATATATTTGTAAGTGTCTCGGTTCTGCTACATTTTCCTTTAAATATAATATTTTTATTATTATATTTTTTTCTTAATTTTTCCTCTATATCTCCACCACCAATTAAAGTTAGTATATAATTGTCATCTAAAGTATTCCATACGTCTAAAAGTGCATATACACCTTTTGATTCTTCAAGTCTTCCTACATAAATATAATTTTTCTTATCTTTGAGTATCTCAAAATTCATCGATAAACTATTTGATTTTAATATGATTTTATTCTCAGGTATTCCTAGAGATTTAACTTTATCTTTTTGAAATTTTGTTAAAAATTAATGAAATAAGAGATTATTTTACAACTCCAAGTCGACTAAGGGACAATGAAAAAAGTATCGTATTGTTATCAGAGCTAAAACCTATGATGGACAATTTCTTTGAAAATGTAAAAGTTAATGATGATAATCAACAGGTAAAGAAAAATAGGCTAGAATTATTAACCTTGTTATGTAAAACCTTTGAAAAATTTACGGATTTTTCAAAACTAGACGGATCTTAATTTATGGCAACTTGGGTTTATAATTTTAGCAAGCCACCAAAAAAGAATAAAGTTGGTTTAATAGAGAATTTTGGTTATGATGAATTATACATTATACCTAGACAAAATTTAAAAATTACTGATGTACTTAAAGCTCCTAGAATTGAATTGAAACCACAAACTCCTAAGATTATTATTTTAGAAGTGCCAAAATCTACTA
>CAJXWI010000605.1 GCA_913062735.1 uncultured Arcobacter sp. | reverse complement strand
AAGAAACAAAGAAAAGGTGTTTAAATTATATGCCAAAAGCATTTAATGTTGGTTTAATTGGTTGCGGCCATATTGCAGAAACTTATTTTAGAGCTCATAAATACTTTAATAATTTTAAAATTATCAAATGTGCTGACATAAATAAAAAAGCTGCAGATAAATGTGCAAAAATTTATAAAATTAAATCTGTTTCAGTTAACGAATTACTTAAAGATAAGAATGTAAAAGTTATACTGAATCTTACTATTCCAAAAGCTCATTATATTATTGCAAAAAAATCTCTTCTAAATAATAAACATGTTTATTCAGAAAAGCCTTTAGCTGTGAGTTTAAAAGATGGAAAAGAACTAATAAAAATAGCAAAAAGAAAAAAACTATATATTGGAAACGCACCTGACACTTTTTTAGGTGGCGGTAATCAAAAAGCAAAAGAACTATTAGATAAAAGGTTAATTGGTAAAGTTAAATTCGGAAATGCTATCTTTGCTTTTCCTGGTGTTCAATCTTATCATCCAAATCCTGAACCTTGGTTCGCCAAAAAAGAAGGTGGCCCTGTTATTGATATGGGCCCTTATTACTTAACAGCGTTAGTAAATCTATTAGGACCTGCTGAAGAAGTTAGAAGTATTTCTGCTAAAGGTGTAGATAAAAGAGTTATAGGTATAGGACCAAAAAAAGGAAAAAGTTTTAAAGTTCAATGCCCCACTACTTATTTTTCCACGATCAAATTTAAAAATGGTTCAATAATAAGAGTTACATTATCTTTTGATGTAATTTCACATCTAAGAAATCATATAGAGTTATATGGAGAAAAAGGATCAATGATAGTACCAGACCCTAACATGTTTGGAGGATCAGTTTTAATAAATAATAAATTAGGTAGTTCTTGGAAAACTTATAAAACTAATAATATGAAATTAGGAAAAATTAATATTAGATCTCAAAGCTCAAGAGCAAATGAATCGCCAACTAACGCAAATTATAGAGGAGTTGGACTTTCTGAAATGATATTTTCTATACAAAATAAGAAAATTAACAAATGTAATGGTAATTTATCACTTCATGTTCTTAACATTATTGAAGCAATTCATGTTTCTGCAAAGAAAAATAAAGCTCAAAAAATAACTGTTAAGTGTGAAAAACCAAAATTTTTTACCAATAAAGAGATTAATTCAATTATGAAATAATTAATTAGTTGAAAGTCTATTCATTTCTTTTAATTCAACTTCTAACTTATCTAATTCTTCTCCACCTGCCATCATACTTAAAAGTTTTTCTCTTGTAATATTCTTTTTTTCATATGTTCCTAAGCTTTTACCTCTATTTAAAACTGTAAAACTGTTACCTACAGGGTAAGCATGATGGACGTTATGAGTAATTAAGATAACTGCTAATCCTTGTGAAGCTGCTTTAACGATATATTTTAAAACTACAGATGCTTGATGTACTCCTAGCGCAGAAGTGGGCTCATCTAATACTAATACTTTAGCACCAAAATAAATTGCTCTACTTATTGCTAAGCACTGTCTTTCACCTCCAGACATAGTTCCTACTGCTTGAGACGGGTCTCTAACGTCAATTCCTATTTGACCCATTCTTTCTGCTGCGATCTTATTTGCTTTTTCTATATCAAATGTTTTAAAAAAAGGAGGACCTTTTAAAGGCTCTCTACCCATAAAAAAATTCCTGGTCACACTCATTAACGAGACTAAAGCTAAGTCTTGATACACTGTAGCTATACCCATATCTAAAGCATCTTTAGGACTGTCAAAAATTGTTTTTTTGCCCTCAATTATAATCTCTCCTTCGTCAGGTTTGTGTACTCCAGCTAATGTTTTGATAAGAGTAGATTTTCCAGCACCATTATCACCTAATAAACACATGATCTCCCCTTTTCTGAGCTTCATTGTTACATCCTTCAAAGCTATTACTTTTCCAAAAAATTTACTGATATTGTTAAATTGAACTAAGTAATCTGACATTATTTACTTTCTGTTACTTTTCTTCTTATGTAATTATTAAATATTACAGCAACTAGCATCATTGCTCCTAAAAATACTTTAAACCAATCTGTATCTACATCAGTATAGAAAATACCCATAGAAACTGTTCCAAATATTATTGCACCAAAAGCTGCACCGATTGCAGAACCATAACCACCAGTTAAAAGACATCCACCAACTACGGCTGCCGCAATAGCTTCTAATTCTTTTAAAGTTCCTCTCATTGTATCTGCAGAACCAGCATCTAATACTTGTATAGTTGCAAAAATAGTAGCTGCTACAGCAGTTCCAATGAATAAACTTATTTTAACTCTTCCAACAGGTACACCAACATTATTAGCTCCATTTTGATCTCCTCCAGAGGCAAATATCCAATTTCCATATCTAGTCTTCATCAAAATCCAAGTAGAGACAATTGCTAAAACTATAAACCATATAACTGATGGAGGAATACCAGTGGCTAGAGGTGTTCCATCAGTTCTTAAAGCAATTAAATTCATTGAACCTAACCATGTAAACACCCATTTAAAAGTATCTGTTGCAAATATCCAAGCTATAGGATCATTTTCAATTAAAACTC
>CAJXWI010000604.1 GCA_913062735.1 uncultured Arcobacter sp. | reverse complement strand
AAATCTTATCACAGCTGAACTTAAACTACCACTTAATTACCATTTGATTACCAAAGTTATTTTATTATTTTAATCACGAGTATTTTACTTTACTTTAAGCTTCATTCCTAGTATCTGCGATATACTAGTTCTTAATTAAAGAAGGAGATCCTTTGGAAAAAATTATATTAGAAGATAAATTTAAATTATTTGATAACTATTGGACTCCTGTGGTTGTTGGTGAATTAAATGGACAATATATAAAACTGGCCAAGTTTAAAGGTGAAATGGTCTGGCATACCCATGAAAATGAAGATGAGTTTTTTCAAGTCATCAAAGGCAGTATTGTTATTCATCTACGTGACAAAAGTATCACATTAAATGCGGGGGAGTGTTTTATTGTACCTTGTGGAGTTGAGCATAAACCAGAAGCGCAATACGAAGCAGAAGTCATGATGTTTGAACCTAAAATTACAAAACATACAGGTACAACAAAAAGTGATCTTACTGTTGATATTGAAGAACAAAACTGGATATAAAATTAGAAAATCAATAATCTTTAAAAGGCAGGAGCTAAATGAAACATAGACTAAGGCGATTTATTAGACGGGTATTACTTTTAACTTTAGCTCTAGGGGTGTCTTTTTCTTATGCTTCTGAACATATTAGTTTTATGACTCCTGATTATAGACCTTTAAATTATCTTCACAATGGAGAGTTACAAGGTCCCAGTATTGAAATCCTCCAACTGCTACAAAAAAAACTCAATAATAAAGAAGATATCACTCTGTTACCTTGGAAGAGAGCATATCAAAACACTCAAGTTACTATAAACACTGCGCTTTTTTCAACCACTAGAACAAAAGAGAGAGAAGATTTATTTAAGTGGGTAGGTCCCTTGGCACAAAAAAGATTTAATATCTATGCGCTAAAGAGTTCAAATATCAAAATCGATGATTTTGAGCAGATGAAAAAATATGTGGTTGGAGTAGAGCGAAGTACTATCAACGAACATATGTTACTCTCCCGTGGAATAATAAATCTATCCAAAGTAAATTATCCTATGCAAAACTTAAGTATGATTCTTAAAAAGAGAATTGATTTGTGGAGTATCTCCAGTAGTACTTTTTATGAAACACTTTTAGCATCCAGGTTAGATCCCAATGACTTAGAAATAGTATATACCCTAAGAAAAGCAAAACTCTATATCGCATTTAATAAAAAAACACCTGATGAAACAATTGAAAAATGGCAAAAAGCTTATGATGAGTTATACGATAGTGGTAAAGTAAAAGAAATATTTAAAAAACATAAAGTGAGTTATCTCTATACCAAATAAACTCATTTTTATTTCTTCTTTTCTCTTCTAAACTAGAAGTAAATTTTCCTTTTTATAATTTAAAATTTACTCCTAACAAAAAGAATGTTTGATACACTAAATATGATTGAGGTTTTAACCTGTACATAGGAATATGTCATGAAAATAATTACTCGAAAATTTTACTTTATAGTCGTATTACTTTTTTCTGTATCTTTTTTATACTCTTCAAACAATGTGATTGTAGCTCTTGATGATTATAGACCTCTAAATTATCTTGTTGAGGGGAAACTTCAAGGTCCCAGTGTTGATATTGTAAAACTATTGTTCAAAGAAATCAATGAAAAAGAAACTATTATTTATCTACCATGGAAGAGAGGGTATGAAACTGCACAAATAAAAGAAAACTTTGCACTGGCTTCAACTACTAGAACGAAGGAGAGAGAAAAACTATTTAAATGGGTTGGTCCTTTGGCTGCTAAAAAGTTTATAATTTACGCTCTTAAAAGTTCTCATATAAAAATAGATACCTTAGATGACTTACATAAATATACAATTGGAGTGGAGAGAAGTACTATCAGTGAACAAATGTTACTTTCCCGCGGTATTACTAACTTATCAAAAGTAAATTATCCTAGCCAAAATATGGGCATGTTACTTTTAAAAAGAATTGATTTATGGAGTATTTCAAGTAGTACATTTCATGGGATACTTAAAAAAGAAAACGTGCCTGATAGCGAATTTGAAGCTGTCTATGTTCTTAAAGAAGCAAAACTCTATATCGCTTTTAATAAAGATACTCCCGATGAGACAATCACTAAATGGCAAAATGCTTATGATACTTTAATTAAGAGTGGAAAAATAAAAGAGATTCTTGAGAAACATAATTTGGGATATCTATACTCGAAATAATAGACAAACTTAATCTAATTCAAGATAGTATGATGTTACAAATATATGGAGCAAAGATGAATATATATTGGGTGAGATTTTCGAGATTTATTTTATTGTTTTTATTTATTTCTTATTCCCATGCCTCAAATAACAATATTACAATAATAGCTGAAGACTATAAACCCCTATCATATTTAGAAGACAATGAATTTAAAGGACCCAATATTGATGTCCTAAAACTTATGCTAAATAAACTACAAGTAAAAAATAAAATCAAACATCTACCTTGGAAAAGAGCCTATGAGACCATTCTTCAAACTTTAAATAAAGGACTCATCTCTACCACTAGAACAAAAGAGAGAGAAGATTTGTTTAAATGGGTTGGTCCATTATC
>CAJXWI010000603.1 GCA_913062735.1 uncultured Arcobacter sp. | reverse complement strand
AAAATTATGACTTTATGGTAAAAGCATTAAAAACCATATCTCTAAACTCTACAATAACAGTTATAAATCCTCCAAAAAATATAAAAGAATTTAATTGTGTTTATACGGAAACACAAGACCAAACATTGAGTGTGATATCAGAAAATGAAATTTATCTTCATGCAAGTGAACACGAAACAGTTGGTCTTCCGATTTATGAAGCTCAAAACTTAGGACTAAAAATAATAATACCTAAAAGACCATACTCTGATTACTTTAAGTATGAAAATGTATTTTTTTATGAATATAAAAATATAGACAGTGCTGTACAAAAAATTGAAGAGGCTAAAAACTTAAAGTTGAAAAATTCGAAAGCACTACTTTATAACGAAAATTGGTCAAAAATCTTAAGTTATGTTTAATTTTTTAGAAACTGCTCTAGCTGAGTAATTTGTATTAAATTTTTCAATATCAAACTTATCAATGTTTATAAATTAAAGAAAAATGAAATAGAAAATCATTCGTAGAATAAAGGGTATTTATTAACCAACTTGTACACCCAGTCATACTGACAAAAGTACTAAAAAGGAGAAAAAAATGGCTAAAAGAAAATAATCCTAAAAATCTAAATATTGCTTTTTGGAGACTATTGTCACTAGAAAATAAAATGAATTGTCATGACAATTCGCATATTTTATTTCCAATTCAAAATATAGAGAATCAGGAAGAAACAATTAAAAATTACTTACAAATACAAAATGGATATAAGTTAAGAGAATTTAATCAAGGTGATGGATATAAATGTGAAGAAACAAATTTTTCAAGTGAGACAAATAGACAAATTTTAGAAAAAGAATTTACATTGGCAGGGTTAACAATTAATGGTAAGTTTAATGACGAAAGTACTAAAAAATATTGGAAACCATTAGGAATATCACCTTTTAGTGGTTTAGGTTTTGGTGCTATGGTTTTTACATATAGAAATTGTCCAAATAATACTCCTTTAGCTTTATGGTGGGGAGATTGGGATAATAATAGTATCTGGTATCCATTATTACAACGAAAGACATATTCTAGCTAATGAATAATCAGGAAGTAAGAATTTATCAACTTTCTAAATGCATAACATTTAGAAAAACAACTGAAAGATTTGGTGGATTATCTAATATGGCATCAGGATATCCTATTGTTGTAAATAATGTAATGATTAGAACAACTGAAGCATTATATCAAGCTATGAGATTTCCAAATTTTCCAGATATTCAAAGAGAGATTATTCTACAGAATAGTCCAATGACAGCTAAAATGGTTTCTAAAAAATACAGTAGTAACACTAGAGAAGATTGGGATAAAGTTAGAGTTTCCATTATGAAATGGACGTTAAGAGTCAAATTAATACATAATCTAAATACTTTTGGTAATTTACTATTAAATACTGAAGAAGATATAATTGTTGAAGAATCAAGAAAAGATGATTTCTGGGGTGCAAAAATTATTGAAAAAAAAAGTTTAGAAGGAATGAATGTATTAGGTAGATTATTAATGGAGTTAAGAGATTTACATAGAAAATATGAAATTAATGAAATAACACCTTTGAAACTAAATAACTTTAAACTAAATGGAGATTTTATTGAAAGTGTATTTCTTAAACATAAAGATAACTTCCAAATACAAGATGGCTTGTTTAAATAACAAAGACTCGCAGCGAACGCAGAGCGTCGCTGAAGTCAAACGTTATCTGTCAGATGTAAATCATAGTAACGAATAATGATAAGTGAAAAGCATAAAATTTATATATATTAAGGTAACAATGAATAAAAGAAGTATTACAACATTACTACCATCAATTGCTATTTTTATTAGTGGGTACACTCCATTATTTTTAATAATGATAATTAAAAATATAAAAGGATTTGAGTTTCATGAATTTGAATTTTCATCTGAAATTATTAACTTTACAAGTATTCAAATTCCATATTGGGTCATATTAAATAATCCAATCACTGTTTTATTTTTAATAGTTACATCCGTATTAAGTTTATTTTTTTTACAGTATGTTTTAAAAAATATTTCTGAGAATCCGTTTAAAATTAAGATTTTAAAAGCAAAAAGTCGTTCGAGCGAAGTGGTTAACTATACAATACCATATATGATTTCGTTTGTAGCTTTTGATTTAGGGAAATGGCAGGATATAACTTCATTGATTTTATTCTTAAGTGTCTTATGTTTATTATCAATAAGAAGCCAAAGTATTTTTATAAATCCTATTCTTGCTGCTTTAGGTTATGGGTTATATGATTGTAAGTATGTTGAAGGTGGCGAAAATAAAGAATGTGTAATGCTGTCGAAAAGTGATTTATTAGAAAACTCTGATGAAACATATAAAAAGCTAACCAATTATATGGGGATAATTTCTCAACAAGGACAACAAAATGATAGATAAATTAGAAATCTTAAAGGAAATCAAAGAAAAAAACTTTGATAGTTTTAGCAATCGATTGTGGGTGATCAAAAAGAATAGTCGAGACGGGAACAATACATATAAAGCCCTTTCTACTGCAATTGAGGGATTAGATTCTGATTTCAATAGTACATTGAAAAAATTCTTTTGTGG
>CAJXWI010000602.1 GCA_913062735.1 uncultured Arcobacter sp. | reverse complement strand
AAGTTGTAGCAGTTGCTGGAACGGATATTGATATTACCATCATTAAAGCCAAAACACATAAAGCCCTTATTTATTCCATTACTATTGGATTAATTGCATTGGTGTTAACCGTACTTGCATCTTATTACATTGCTATAAAAATTATAAAACCTATTGAAAAGTTAAAAACCTCTGCTTTAAAAATAGCAGCAGGAAAGTATGATGAAAAAGTACTTATTGAATCACCAAGTGAGCTCTCTATCCTTTCTAATGAGTTTAATTATATGAGTGATCAATTAACAAATAAAATTAAAAATTTTAAATCTTATAGTATTGAGGTTAAACAAAGAAAACTTACACAGATTTTGTGTAAAAAACTTGAAAATATCAATGGATATAAAAAGTTAAAAGTAGAATTTGATGACTTGCTTGAATACAAAAAGCCAAAGGCTATTTTACTGATAAATGATGTTTATTATATCTTTTGCTCTAAAGAGCTCCTTGATTCCAATATAGAAAGAAGTCAAAAAATTGCACTTATGACTGATATCTTATCTCGATTAGTAAAACAAGAAGAAAATATGAGTGTTTTTAACGAGATGTTTGATTTGGAAAGTTTCACAAGTATTAACATGAGTAAAAAAATAGTATATAACTTTCTTGCCAATAGTGAAGAGAATTTTACAGATTTAAAAAAAATAAAAATAGATAACATAAATATTTGCTCGGGAGAAGAAAAATGACATTGACTGAAAAAATATTCGTATTAAAATCAATTGCACCGTTTAATAATTTAACTGACCAAGAACTCATCATAACTGCCAATATTACGCAAGAAAAGAGTTATAAAGATGGTGATTTAATTTATACAAATGGTAACGCTTTATATAGCTTATATATAATAGCAAATGGAGAGTTGACCAGTAAAAATGAAAAACAAATTGTGGGCTTTTTTGGTTTTAATGAATTGGTTGTCGATGAGGTAATTAATGAAGATATTTGCGCTAAAGGTAATGTGACTATGTTACTTATCTCAAAGGCTCACTTATTAACTTTGATATATGAATCTCCATCCATTATGATTGAGTTTTTATCTTTAAAAGAGGGAGCTGACGCATGAATATTAAATATAACAACCTAGTAATAATTGTACCAATTTTTTTGATTTTAGCGCTTATTTTAACTACAGTAAATTATACAATACAAAAAAAAGAGTTAATGGAAGGCTTAAAAGAAGAGGCTGTATCTGCTACTAAAGCTACTGGTATATTTCTTGAACATAAAAGAAATGTATATGCCCAGAAAAATGAGATTCAAACTTCTATTGATCAAATTATTTCTTTTGGAAGAATAAAAAGAATCATTATTTCAAATGAAAATAATGTTGTGTTACAAAGTATAGATGATGTTTTAGTAAGAGGAAAACTTAACGAGTACGACTATAAAAAAGCGAAAAGTTTGAAAATATACAGTGAAAAAAATATTGCTTTATATAATCACTCCACTAAGATTAAAAATACTGATTTAACCCTATATATAACTGTTGATGCTTCTTATATCAAACTTGCATTAGAAGAGAGTTTATACTTCTCTGCTGGGGTTGTTGCCATTTTAGTTGTATTGGGTTTTATAGCTTCATTTATATTATCTTCAATTACAAGTAGAAATATTGGAGATCTTAGCCTTTTTGCACGATCGCTTGCAAGTGGTGATTATAAGGAAAGAGAGCAAAACTTTGCGATAAAAGAGGTTAATGACTTAAGTAATACTCTTAGTATTGTGCAAAGTATTTTAAAAGAGATGTTAACAAAGACAAAAAATTCTATTTTGGACAATGAATTTTTTAATAATGAGCAAGAAGTTTCTAAACTTTACCCATTAAAAAAAGGAAACAAAGAACTTATAAATTCAAATATAGAATTTCAAATTGCTGTTATTGACGAAAGAAACAAAAAAGAGTTTTACTCATGCTGGCAAGACAAAAATTTCATATATACATTTGTTGGAGAAGTAAAAAATAGTAATAATGATTTAAACGATTATGTAGCTGCTTCAAGTATAACTTCTCTTATTACCCATCATTTAGTCAAAAACAAGTTTGATATTAATAAAGTGAACACAATGTATGATATTAAGTCCTTACTTGTTATTAAGTTTGATAAACATACGTATAAATTGGAACAGCAAAGTATTTTCAAAGATAAAATTACAATATCAAGTAAAACATTAAAAAAAGAGATGTATTACAGTTTCTACCATAATATTAAAGCTAATAACAATTTACAAAACTACATAACAAGATATTCTCATTTAAAATTAAAAGAATTGGTTTCAGATGTTAGAACTATATTTGACAATGAAAACTCTGTATTATTGGTAAAGGTATAATCCTATATATTAGGCAAAGAAGAAAGTTAAATTGCTTTCTTCTTCTTTTTAGTCATCTAAGCATCTTCTTCAAACTCTTTTAATCCAACTGTATCTTTTCCATTAAATTCTTTTTCATTGGCACTTTGTACTACCATTTTTGCAATGGAATCAGTTTGAGCTGCAACTTCGTGTGTTTTATTTGAGATCAGTGTATTTTCTTGTGTTTGTTTGTCTAAAGAGTTAAT
>CAJXWI010000601.1 GCA_913062735.1 uncultured Arcobacter sp. | reverse complement strand
TTTGCTCGTTTTATATTTAATACATTAATGCTTGGGTTTTCTAATAACTCTTTTATAATTAGGGACTGCTGTGAACTTACTACAAACATAGCATCTATTTCACCTCTTAAAAGAGATTCTTTTGAGTCTTGCGAATTCATATATACAACGTTTGAGTTAGTCTCATCAATACCATTAGCAGCTAAAAGTTTTAAAGCTAAATTACTAGTCCCTGAGTGATTTACGCCTACAGAAATATTTTTTGACATAAGTTCTATTAAATAAGAAACATCAAAACTTTCGGCTTTATAAAAAACCCACAAAGGCTCATAATATATATTTCCCAAAGAAGAAATATTTTCAAGTTCTTTTAGTTCATCAATGCCATTTTGCATAAATGCTAGGTCTGCTTTTTTTTCTTTAAGTAATTGAATATTCTCAAGAGAGCCTTTTGTCTCTAAAACCTTAAGTTCTACTTTTTGCTCTTTTAAGAGCTCTTTATATTTCATAGCCATTTTATAATAGGTTCCACTTTTGGATCCTGCTGCTATCGTTAATTCTCTTTTAACAGGAGGTTCTATGAATTTACTTGTAATGTAAAACAAGGCTATGATTAATAAGATTACGGGCACAGATACTTTGAAGAAGTTACTTTTCACGATTATTCCTAGTAGTTTAAGTATGAATAGTATTTATTATAGCCAAGTTATTTATTGTGTTGCAAATCTATTTTCTAGGATATCTTAGCTATAATCTCAAAAAATTAACAGAAAGTATAGCTATGATTGATATAAAATTATTACAAAAAGATTTTGATACAGTATCAGCAGCCCTTATTAGAAAAGGAGTAGATGCTGCTACTTTAGATAATTTAAAAGCACTTACGCAAGATGCGAAAGCTAAGCGAATGAGTATGGAAGAATTAACAGCAAAACAAAACCAACTTTCACGTGAGTTTGGAAGATATAAAAAAGAGGGTTTAGATATAGCTGTTTTACAAGCAGAAATTGCTACTTGTAAAAGTTTGAAACAAGCTCTTGAAGATGAAGTTAGAGTATTAGAAGAGAACTTAAGTTCAATTGCTTTAGCTATTCCAAATATGCCTGATGATTGTGTTCCAAATGGAAAAAGTGAAGCTGATAATGTAGTTTTAGAAACTATTGGTGAAAAACCATCATTTTCATTTGAGCCAAAAGAACACTGGGATTTAGGTGAGCAAGATGGAACCTTGGATTTTGTACGTGGTGTAAAACTTGCGAAAACTAGATTTGTAGCTATGCGAGGGCAGGCTGCTAAAATGGAGAGAGCTTTAATTAATTATATGCTTGATTTTAATTCAAAAAGAGGTTTTGAAGAGTGGTATGTTCCTTTTATGGCAAATACAAATGCTTTACAAGGTACGGGACAATTACCAAAATTTGAAGATGATTTATTTAAAATTGAAGGCGAAGACTTATATTTAATTCCAACAGCTGAGGTTGTTTTAACGAATCTTTATAATGATGAAATTTTAGCAGAACAAGAACTACCAATGTTATTAACATCATATACTCCTTGTTTTAGAAAAGAAGCAGGAAGCGCTGGAAGAGATACCAGAGGACTAATCAGACAACATCAATTTGATAAAGTTGAAATGGTTGCAATTACTACTCCTTCTCAAAGTGCAGAAGTATTTGAAAAAATGGTTGAATGTGCCAGTGATTTATTAACTTCTTTAGGACTTTCTCATCAAAAAGTACAATTATGTACAGGAGATTTAGGATTTTCAGCAGCAACAACAATTGACTTAGAAGTTTGGTTACCAGGTCAGAATAAATACAGAGAAATTTCTTCTATTTCTAATACAAAAGAATTTCAAAGCAGACGTGCAAAAATCAGATATAAAGATGGAAAAAAGAATGTATTAACCCATACTTTAAATGGCTCTTCTTTAGCCGTAGGGCGAACGCTTGTTGCTATTATGGAAAACTATCAGAATGAGGATGGAAGCATTTCTATTCCAGAAGTATTAAAGAAGTATATGTAAAATAAGGGTTCTTTCCTTATTTTACAAAAAATGTCCAAAATGTTCTTTCTTCGTATTTAAATATTCTTTATTGTATTGATTTATTTTTGTAATAGAAGGAAGAATTGTATTTATATTAATTCCTAAGGATTTCACATAAGCAATCTTTTTTGGATTATTCGTAATCAAATTTATATTATTTATGTCTAAATCTTCAAAAATATACCCAATAATAAAATAATCTCTTTCATCTTCTTTAAATCCAAGTTCTAAATTTGCCTCAACGGTATTACGCCCTTTGTCTTGAAGTGCATAGGCATTGATTTTATTTACTAAACCAATATTTCTTCCTTCTTGTCTGTGATAGATTACTATTCCACCTTCTTTTGAAATAAATTCTATGGCTTGGTTTAATTGGTTTTGGCAATCGCATTTAAGAGAAGAAAAAATATCTCCTGTTAAACACTCAGAATGAATTCGAAGATTTAGGTGTTTGTTTTTTTTATAATTTTTGATTTCTGTTTGTAAAGCTCTGGTAAGTGCTAGAGATTTTTTAGAAACATTTTTAGTAATAATAGAACCTGCTCCAACAAAACTTTCGCTATCAATTG
>CAJXWI010000600.1 GCA_913062735.1 uncultured Arcobacter sp. | reverse complement strand
CACGAGTAATTCTTAAATCCC
The DNA here is from genome assembly GCA_913062735.1 of uncultured Arcobacter sp. The sequence continues at coordinate 2,578 of CAJXWI010000600.1, read as the reverse complement.
AAAACACTTTATATGTCACACTTGTTTCATTAAATATATCGGTAAAATTCATGCTTACTTCACCTACAAAAGGCGCAAAACAAATCAAAAGAAGTGAACATAAAAATAAAATTTTTTTCATAAGTTAACAACCAAATGTTCATTAATTTTTATAAGATTATCTTTGTAAAACTTCTTTAAATTACTTGCTGAAAAAAATTCTTCATGTTCTCCAAAAAAAACAATTTTACCTTCTTGTAAATAAAGAACTTTATATTTTAAAGCATAGGCTAAATCTAAGTTATGCGTAATTATAATTTTTTGTTTTAAAGCAGGCGAATTAAAGATATCAAAAACTTCTTTTAGACGATTAATATCCAAATTAGCAGAAAGTTCATCAAAAATAGTAGTTTGTGCATTGTGTAATAAAGCAGAGCCCAATAATAATAGTTGTTTCTCACCTGAAGAAAAATGTTGGCAACTTTTGTGCTCTAAGTGTTGTAAAGACAATAAATCAATGATAGCATCGATTTTTTCATTATTAACACTGCTAATAAAACTAAGGGTGAAGAATTCTCTAAGTGTAATATACTCATCAAAAATATCCAGTTTGGGAGGAATATAATTAATAAGTAAGGCTCTTTCTTTGAGATTCAAAGAAGAAAGACTTTTATCAAAAAAAGACACATTATGGTTTTCTATTAAATTGCATAGAACTCTGGCTAAGGTACTTTTACCTGCACCATTTTCCCCCAATATAATTAAGTTCTCTTCCGCTTTTAAAGCAAAAGAGATGTTTGTTAAAATTTTGCTATTGTAATTGTTTATTTCTAACATTTTGAAGTATGTTCCTAAAATCATTGATAAAGTATTGAACTCTATGAGAGGGAATTCCTGCATAAAATTCGGATATTACATAAATATTTTGCTTAACACTTGCACTTACTGGCAAGCTTGACCATTTGTTTATAAGTAAATTTTGTTCTTTTACTTTTTGTGATAAGAATGGCGCTAAAAGAATTATTATATCAGGATTCATATTTATTATCTTTTCTGCATTTACAATGGGTTGGGCAGAACTTTTTGAATAAAATGCATTTTTATTTTCGCTCGCTTTTATTATATCCTCAAAATAAATATGATTTCCTGTTACATAAATTCCATGTGTAAGGCTTTTTCTTGGAGAAATTACTATTAATATTTTTTTATCTTTAACAATATTCTTTAAGTTTTTTAAGCCATTATTAATAGCAGAAATAAGCTCATTTGATTTTTCCTCTTTTTTAAAATAAATACCTAAATCTTTAATGGTGGTTTTAATATCTTGTAAAGAAGAGGTTTGAAAAACTTTGGTATTAATTTTGAGCTGTTTTAAAATTTTTAAGAAATTTTGATCATAGTTTTGAGATAAAACAATAGTAGGTTTAAATGCCAATATCTTTTCAACAGATACATTCGCATAACTTCCTACTTTAGGAAGCTTTTGCGCAGCCAAAGGAAAGTTAGAATACCTAGTATTTGCAACTATTTTATCGCCCATTCCTAAGGCAAAAACAATTTCACTTAAAGAAGGAGAGAGCGTAATAATACGACTCTCTCCTAATAGATTTATACAAAAAAAGAGTATAAATACAATTGTTTTCATCTAGAAACTCGCCTTTAATCCAACATAAGCTGCTCTTCCAGCCGTTCCATAACCATCTATTGTTTGATAAAATTTATCTGTAATATTATCAAGCTTAAGGTAAGTCTTTAAATTATCATTAATTTCATAATTTACTACCGCGTTAAACAAAGAATATTTTCCCGTTTGAGCGCCCTTGTTATCAGCGCTATCAAATCTCTCTCCTACATAAGCCCCATTAACATTGAAATGAAACTTTTTCAATCCGTAATAATCCAAAGATACATTGATTTTATCTTTAATTCTTCTACTCAACGCTTTACCTTCAGCATCCTTTGTTTTCAAACGAGCATAATTTGCGCTTAAAAGAACATTATCTGTTATGGCATCACTATAAGATAATTCGTAACCTTTTAATATTGTTTTACCCTTAATATTCTCATATTGAGTATTAGGCCATGAGTTTGATACATAATTAATCATATTATCAACTTTTGTTTCATAGTAAGTAAATTTCAATGCATTAAACTCAATATTAATATCAAGTGATTTTGCCGTTTCAGGTTGTAGGTCTGGAGTGTAAGATAAGTTAAACAAACTTGGTGAATTGAATGCAGTAGCGTAATTAGCTGAAATATTTAAACTCTCGGTAAAGAAATATTTAGCTCCAAGTTTTCCTGTGATTTTTTCATCAAATGCGCTAAAATTATCGTATCTCAAAACTTCACTAAGTAACAAGTTCTCAAATTTATTTGTATTTGATATAAAAAGTGCTTTTGTATTATATTTCACATCATTATTAAGGTAATCAAAGTTTTGTTTATTTGCAGCAAGAGTTAAAGTAGAATCATGAGAATACTTGATAGTATCTTGAATAGAAAATTCATTAACTAAACTTTTATATTCACTAGTACTACCTCCTAAATACTTTCTATCAAATTTTGATTGACTTGCACTAAAATCAAGTTTATAAGA
>CAJXWI010000599.1 GCA_913062735.1 uncultured Arcobacter sp. | reverse complement strand
CATCATCATAAAATAATTAGAGTATTTTCTAGAAAACCATTTTATAAAATGTTCATATTTAGCCCTCGTAAATGGCTTGTTATCAAAATTTTCTTCATCAATCGCAAGTAATGTGTGTATTAGTAACTCGTATCTTATTATAAACTTCTGATTTGATACATGCATCGCAGAAATAACAAGCCACTGATATATTTCTTTTTTATTATATTGTTTAAACTTATTTATAATTTCAGTTTTCAAATATGTATCCTTTAAGTTATTACTTTTAAAATTATCCGTTAATTATTCATCAAAGTTTGGCTGAGTATTTAAAAGCATTAAAACTTTATTCAAATTATCAAAATTTCAGGACAGGTCATATGACTTTTTTAAAATCAATAATTTAAGGATCCTGTCACTAGAACTTTCGTAAATACGAAAGTTTAACAACTCTTACTATCTATCTTAATTTTTAGAACTTCAATAGGTTTTCTGAATTATTCTATTTCATTAATTTATTTTTTTATAGAACTATTTAGAAAAATAGAAGAATAAAACAAATTAAAAATCAACTGAAAAAACATAAATATATATATAAAGAAAAAATAAAACTTTATTGCTTTTATAGAATATAACAGTGATATTGAAAAACTATTACTTACTAAAACTTGAATAAGTTCTGTTGTATAAAGGATAGGAATATTCATATATGCGAGTATAATACCAATTAAAGATGTAAATAATGCTACTTCTACATTATAAAAAAACAAAGAACCTCCTATTTCTCTATATGAAAAGGTCGTTTGTTGTGAGGAATCATCCAATTTATTATTGGTAATAGACACAAAAATTGCAAATGAAGCTATACTAAAACCCAATATTATTCCTACTAAACTATTTATCTGTTTTATTAAATCTAATATATTTTTTTCTTTAAAACTTAAAATTTCTAATAATATCAGGAATAATACAATACTTATTGCAGGAAGAGCATATCTTAATAAGAAAAAAGGTGCACCTATCCCCTCCTTATATATTTTTCTAATGTATAAACGCTTTTTTAGAAGTTCAAGAATAATATTCATCGTCTACCTTTTAAATTGTTTCATAATCATTTGTTGTAATAACATGAATAAATCTATCAATAATAGAATTATTAATACTTTTATTAACTGATTTCACATAAAATGGTAACTGAAAAAATGGTACATATTTTGTTGAATGGGCATCAAATGGAATTCTTTTATTTTTAGATTTTCCATCATCAACAATTAAAAATATGTCTTTTTTCTCGTGAGATTTAGGGTTTTTAATTAAAAAATTTAAATCATTCAAGAACTTTGCAGATTTCTCATATTTAGAAATTTGAGTAAGTATTGTTTCTGTTCTTTCATCCGGACTATCTGGTAAATTAAGTATGTTTTTTTTTCTTTCGCTAATAATAATTTGTTTACCAATAATTTCATGTTCATTTAACTTGTCGATATAATCACTTTCCATGAATGATCCAATATATACTTTTGATTTTATTTTATCTTCCATTGACTTATAACCAATAATACTACCTATGAGTTTTTTGATACTACCTATTTGTATTCTTTGATTTTTTTCTATAAGTAAATAATAACTATTTCCAGTTTTTGATATGCAATTTTTGCTTATAAAGATATGAGTATAATCACTTATGTGTTCATTCTCTTTGAACTCTATATCTTCACTTTTTAATGTTTTTGTATTAATCTTTGTTTTACTTACTTCCTCATTAGTTCGACCTATCAAAAAACAAAATCCCTCTTTTTTTTCGATAACTCGTGATATAAATAAAACTTCATCTTCTTTATTATCTAATTTAAAAACTTCTCTCTTCTTTTGACTTTCTTTTAATGATTTAAGAAAAGAATCGTATTTAAATTTATTAAAAATTATTCCATATACATGTCCCCAATTATCGTAAACTACCATTATGTTAATTCCTTTATTTTATAAACTTGTTTAATTAAATTTCTGTATATTAGCAAACAAACTATTAAAATTCGTGCACTTTCAATGGCTAAATAAGTTTATAGAATGGGCTTTTTGAGACATTTATGTGACATTTTTAATAAATCTATATAACTATAATAATCATGATAAAATACTCTTCTAAACTTTAGTTCAATTAGGAAATCTTTTGAAAAAATTAACTCAGGAACAAAATAAACTAATATTAGATTTACACAGTAATTTAAAAGAAGAATATTATAATGATATAAGAGATGAAATTATGAAGATATGGAGAGAACGTAATCAATATTATTCTTCGATGCAATGGAATATTCTTCGTATTGAATTTTCAAATTTATTTCTCTTAAAAAGTTATGGGGACAAACTTTAAACAATGTTTGCCTATGCTACCAATACAGTTCTAGAATGTAATTAGAATTTAAGTGTACCTAGAGGACACGATTTGTGGCTAAAAAATTAAGTATTACTCGGCGTGACTTTATGAATGGGTTCGCCATGAGTTTGACTGCCGGGACGGCATTGTCACCTTTCGAGCTTCTCGCCATGAAAGAACAAATGGGCAAAGGGGTTTTTTATCCACCCGAACTCACCGGGTTGCGAGGCAGTGATCCCGGTTCATTT
>CAJXWI010000598.1 GCA_913062735.1 uncultured Arcobacter sp. | reverse complement strand
ATACTTTTCCAATACTCTTTTATTCTATAATGTCTTTGTAGCTTATTCCAATATCGTAGTAGAAGAACATTCTCTCCTATCGCGTTTTTATATTAATTTGCAAGTTAACTTAAGAAATAAGCTGCATATAACAAATGAATTTCTCACCTTTTGTAAATGCATATTTTAAAATGCGCTCTTCATATATAGTTCTCAAAGGAAGATAATAGTTGAGAGATTATCTATCAGCCAGCATGTTTTATATCTGTTCTATATCTATCAAATCAAAATTGAGACATTTTTGGCTAAATCTATTTCCATTTGTATTTGCAATCCATTGTATGTTTGAATTTCTTTTGAAATATTCTTAATTAGTCTAATTAACCTTACATTGAGCACAATACTCAACAAATCATCACTGACTTTTTTATTTTTAAACATGAAGAATCTATATTTCAACACGTAAATTGCAAAAAGTTCAACAAGAATATCTTCTATATCATCTCTTTTTTTGATAATTTTTATAAAAGAATCTGAGATTTGCGTTGTGTTTTTTTCTAGTTTCTTAAAATCGCTCATTGATATTAAATTTAATATTTTCATATATAAATGGTTTATCTCACTAAAATCACTACGAATAGATTTAATTATCTCTGATTCATTATCTCTACTTTGAAGAAAGTTCCCCGAATTAATAACATTCATCACAAACCTGATATAAGAAAAGTCCTTGATAAATCCCGATGATAAATTTTGGTATTTCTTAATTTCTTTTTTCATATTTAAATAACTCCAATTTTTGATATTTTATTGATATCAACAAAACTTTTTACAGAAAAAAAGGTGAAGTTGACCTATCTATTTTATTTTTATTTTCAATTAGGATACTCTCCCAAGATGCTCTGAATCATACTTAGGTGGCTAACCCTATTTTCCAAAAATACATATCAAGCAACTTCATTTTGGGATACTGTTTTTCAAATTCTTTAAACACACTCTCATGTTGCGTATAAAAGTTTTCCAATCTTCTAAGATTACTTTTATTAAAACTACAAGGATAATTAGTGACTTTCTTATAAATCCTTTAATGAAATATCTATCATATGCAGGAATACAAGCATACATAAAGAGAGTATTTTAAAAGTATGTTTTAAATATGATTTTTATAAAGTGAAGATATTCATTTGGAAAATGTAGCTTATTTCTTGAATTTACTCTATTATGAGGAAAAGTTAATTCTACGGGGTCACGTAAAAGAGGATGAAATTCTTCTAATACGATATTGAAATAAGCTACAGAAGGATAATACAACGAAAGAGTATTTAAAAAGTATTATGAAAATATAAATTTTGAGTTTATTATTGATGATTCGGAGGCAGTTTACTTTATGTTGGGTAACCAGCCAAGTTGAATCATGAGACGTAAAGGATTGAGAAAATCTAATGATTCCTAAAGTAAACTACCCTCAAATAATACAAAAAAAGAGTCTTCAAAAAGTACTAAAGTATTTTAATTCGAGTCATTCTATGTTTAAGTGGAGTATCATTTCAAAACTCTGGATATTTTTCATTAAATTCATCAAGTAGATATTTGATGCCATTAATAAATCTTAACAATACTCATAGTTTTAATATAGTGATAGAGGGTCGTGAGTTCTTCATATGTATTTACATTTCCTTTATACATACAAATATCATCTACCCATATTACAAGAGTAGTTTCTTTATCCCTACTCTTTTCTTCCAATTGTAAAAGACGTTTTTTTAAGCTACTCATATACAGTCTCGATACTATATACATTCACTTGACGCTGGTTTTTTCCTAAAGGAGTTCCTATTGTAATTACTCCATACGAAACAATATCAATTAATCTAATAAATTTAAAGTTCATATTCATTTTATGTCCTGTTTACTGTAGATAAATCACGCATCTTAACTTATTAGCACATAATATAATATGTAAAGTTATAAATATTCCTTCAAAAATACTTTTTTAATACACTGTTCTTATACCATACAATATAAGAACTAGAAAAGGATACATTATGAATATTAAAAATAATAAAGTCTCAAAAAAGATTTATGTGGCTCTTTCAATTATAGCTGTAACCGTAATAACTGGTTATGCTACTCTTGCATTAAAAGAAATTATAGACGTAAATGCTCTTTTTGGAGGAATTCTATTTGAAGAACTTATATTCCTAGGTCTAGGTGTTGGTTTCATTACTGTACTTACATTGATAAGTGTTAAAGTTGATAATCTGTATTATCAATTGGCTAATCAAGAAAATGACCTACTTAAAGAAGAGACTCCTTACTTGGAACTTTGTGAAGAATCTTTGAACAACTATTCACATATTTCGAGAAAGGAACATCCTAACTTAATTGATTTTTACAATTACCTTGGATTCATTTATACTAAGAAAGGTGATAAAACTAAAGCTGCCAAATATTATGAGAAAGCGTTTTATATTCAATTAAAGACACATGGAAATGGCCATCCTGACACAATAAATTCTTATTATAAGATAATAAAAAATTCTGCATAACGTTACAAAAGATTGTAATCTTTCAATGAAATTCTATTTTTATTGGTACTTTTAAAGTAGCATGATTTGGTAGTATTTCTAAG
>CAJXWI010000597.1 GCA_913062735.1 uncultured Arcobacter sp. | reverse complement strand
GCTTTTATCTGTTGATAAATCTAAATCTCATTTTAAAAAATTATCTAGGATTTCTAATATAAAAAGTAAACAACGAATTTGGGAATTTTGCAGCAAGGTTATTAAATAATACTTAACTAGAGGCTGATGAATAAAATTTTATTGCAAATAACCAGAACTTTCTTGAAGTTATAAGAAATACAGTTGCAACAATAACTTCAAGCAATATTTTCCATAATACAGAAAGTCCTAGAAAAACTTCAGAAGGAATTGTAGTTATAAAAGCAATAGGAATAAAAACACTAAAAAAAATTCTTAAAGAAAATGAAAATGAATTTAGAGGAAATCTTCCAATATAAAGAAATGATCTTAATACTTCTATTGCATTCCAAGTCTTAACAAACCAAATAGTAGTAGTAGAGATAAAAAACCATAGGCTATATAAAATACAAATCGAGCAGCTTATCGTAATCAAAGATAGGGTCAGAAAACTTAAATTTAAATTGATTTGATTTATTCTTATGCAGAAGAACAACAATAAAAATCCAAGCATTATTTCTAAAAATCCAGATGGATTTATTTTTTTTAATGAAATAAAAAATTGACTATCAATAGGTTTTAAAAGTACGAAGTCTAATGTTCCTTCTCTTATATGTTTAACTATTTCTGTAAGATTAGGATTGAACCATGTATTTGTTATTCCATTCAAAATTGTATAAATAGCTTGGATTATTAGTGCCTGTTCAAATTTCCACCCTCCAATATATCCACTATTTTGAAAGAAAATAGATAATAGAAAAATACTCCCTACTAAACTTAAAATTGCAGTAATTAAATCAACTAATATATTTGTCTTGTACTCCAATTCAGAAGCTAAAGAAGTATGTAGGAATTTTTTATAAACTTTTAGATATTTTCTTAAATTCATGACCCCATTGCTGTATATTTTTTCGTTCCTTCAGACCAGATTTTCTTAAATAATGGGAAAAGTAAAAAAATCCATAGAATTTGCATACTTAAGCCTCCACTAATATTTGTTTCATTACCTGACAGTAAGTTCGCAGGGAAATCAATTAGATATGGAAAAGGAGTCAAATAAATCCAAGATTTAACATATGCGGGAAATGAAACTACTGGTGCTAAAAGACCTGAGAGAAATAAAGTTGGAATAAATAACAATCTTTCTATCGATGATGCTTTCTCTGTCCAGAAACATAGACATGCAACTATTGACTGAATTAAAAATTGAATCAAGAAGGATAAGAAAGTAGATACTATCGATAAGAGTAAAATACCTAAATTTGGTATCCATATACTTTCTGGATTAAAAATAAAAAAGAAAAATGCGATTATTAGTGCGAAAGGAAATCTTGTTATTTGTTCAGCAAGATGTTGTGCAAAATATCTGAAAAATGGATTTAAAGGTTGGATTAAATACGGAGATACTTTCCCCATAAGAGAATCCTCTTCAAAACTAAATACAACCCAAACTACAGAAAACTGTCTTACAAAAAAAGCACATAAGAAATACCTAGAAAGCATAACATCACTAATGTTTATGGATTCATTTAGATTATTATTTGTCCAAATGTTTAACATGAAAAAAGGAATAATCCCTGAAATTGCCCACAATGCAATTTCTACCCTATACTCCAACATGTTTGAATATTGGACTTTTAATAAAGTGAATATTTTACGGTTAATTAAATTAGATATCATAATCTTTTTTGATTAATACCTTCCCAATAACTTCATCAATGGGTGGTTCATTTATAAAAAGGTCTTCAATATCAAAATTATTTAGGATAGTTTTTAGTGAAGAGGTAATAGAGTTGTTTTCAATTTTTATAGTGATTTCATTCTTTATTTTATTTTTAACAGTAAAACCGGAATTTTCTAATTTAATTGCATCCTCTTCTGAGCGACAAACTATTAATATTTCTTTAACAGGAGAAAGTTTTTTTAATAATAGGTCAAGTTTTCCATCATATGATATCGCCCCTTCGTGCACACATATAACTCTCTTGCATAGCGATGTAATATCTTTCATGTAATGACTGGTTAGGCATATCGTTGCATTAGTTTCCTTATTATATTTTTGAAGGAATTTTCTTAAATTTCTCTGTGCATTAATATCTAATCCAAGTGTCGGCTCGTCTAAAAATAGAATATTTGGTTCATGTATCAAAGCTGCTAGTAATTCTGATTTCATACGCTGACCTAATGAAAGTTTTCTAACAGGTATGAATAGCTCTTCATCAATTTCAAGCATTTCCGATAGTTTTTTTATTCTCTTTTTAGCTTCGAACTTATCTAAGTCATATATTGATGCATTCAAATAGAATGATTCAATTGGCGGAAGATCCCAAATAAGCTGTTGCTTTTGTCCCATTATTAAGGTGATATTCTTTAGGAAATTTTCTTTTCTCCTGAAAGGTAAGTAGCCTGAAACCAAAATCGAACCTTCACTTGGATAAATTAAGCCACAAAGCATTTTTAATATTGTTGTTTTCCCAGCTCCATTAGCACCTAGAAAACCTACTATTTCTCCTTCTTTAATTTCAAAACTTATATCTTTTATAACTTTTAAACTTTTTGTTTGTCTTTTAAAAAAATGTTTAATTGTTCCTTTTAAACCT
>CAJXWI010000596.1 GCA_913062735.1 uncultured Arcobacter sp. | reverse complement strand
TAATTCTTATATTTTAATGGGGCATTCACTTGGTGCTTTAATAGCACTTTTATATGAAGGCAATAAACCTTCTGATCAGCTTGAAGACAAATGTAATTCGGCATTAGAAGACTTTGCGGTAACAAATTTATCTAAATTACTTCAATGTCAGTTAAGCGAAATACCATTCCTTAAGAAAAATAACACTAATAAGGCCAGTGCGATTATAGGTTTTAATTCATTTGGAAGTTTAGTATGGCCAAAAGAAAATAGTACAGGCATAAAAGCACCAACTCTTCTAATAGGTGGTACTTATGACCTTATTACACCATTAATGAATGAACAATTTAGAGTTTTTTCTGCTTTAAATAATCCATCAAATAGATTTCTAATTATTGAAGGGGCAAGTCATTTCTCTCCAATAAGAATTAATAAAAGCTATGAAGAAAATAATGACGTCTTCAAAATAAGTGAATCTTTTATTGGTTCAGAGCCAATATTAGTACAAGATTTATCTACTAAATTTATAGTTGAATTTTTAAAAAATATTAAAGACCAAAAGATCCCTAGAGTAGTTAAAAACCAAAGAGATTTGGGACTTGATTTCCATCTTTTAGATCTTGAAACAATAAAAGAAATTTCCGAAAATTAGTACTCTATTCGTGGATCTAAATATGCGATTAAAATATCCACGAAGAGATTTAAAGAGACTATGAGCATAGAGGTAAAAATTACAATTCCTTGAACCAAGGTATAGTCTCTTTGAGAAATAGCTTCATGTAATCTTAAAGCAATACCTGGCCATGAAAAAGTTACCTCGAACAATAGAGCACCTCCTGCTAATGAGGCCATAGTCAAGCCAGAAATAGTGACAATTGGCAATAGAGCATTAGGCAATGCATGGTTTAAAAATATTTTTTTACTTGATATTCCTCTACATATAGCAGCATTTACATAATCACTTTTTAATGTCTTATCCAAATTTACTCTTAATGAGCGGCTGAATATACCACTTAATAAAAAGCCAAGGGTAATCGAAGGAAGTGCGAGATGATAAAGACTATCTTTCAAGGCAATAATATTATTTGAAAGAATACTATCTAAAACTAGAAAACCTGTAATTTGAGGTTGTTGCTGAAATATTGGAAATCTACCTCCAATTGGGGAAATATTAAAAAATACAGAAAATAATAATTGCGCTAACATTGCACCCCAAAAAGGAGGGATCGCATATGTGGCAATTCCTAATATTCTCGTAAAATAATCAGTCTTTTTACCTCTATTTCTCAAGCCAAGTAATCCCAATGGGAAGCCTATTAGTGTGGCACTTAATATTGAAAAGAATCCAAGCTCAAGACTTGCAGGCAATGACTTAATAATAATATTGAGGACTGGCTCCTCGGTACTAAGAGATTGGCCAAAATCTAAGTGCAATATATTTTTAATATATGAAAAATATTGACTTATTAAAGGTTCATTTAGCCCCAATTTATTTCTTAGAAATTCCCTAGAAACCTCATCTGCACCAGATCCAAGTATGGCATCGACAGGATCGCCGGGAGCAACTCTTAATAAAATAAAAACTAATGAAGAAATTATCCATAACATTATCGGTATTAATGAAATTTTTAATAAGGAATAATTTAGTAGTTTATTTAAATTTCTACTCATTAATTAACTCAAGATCACTCAATGAAATTATTCCTGCACCATTAAAAATAGGTTTTGATATTTTATTTTGTGACCATGCTTTTTGAGAGGATATCCAAATAGGAATATAAGGTATTGAACTTGCTGCTATTTTTTCAATTTCAACAAGTTTTTCTAATCTTTTAATTCCACTTATTTTTTCACTCTCAAGAAATAAACTTTCCACTTTATTAGATCCCCAAAAACTACCGCTGTAAACTGATTCTCCTTTTTTACATATGCCATCAACTATTTCATTACAACTTAAAAGAGGGGTGAGATAAGCCTCTGGATCTGAATAAGCTCCAGTCCAATCGAGAATAACTGCTGTATAAATTCCTAAACTTAGATTCTTATAAACTGTTGTAGATTCAACCCCATTGAGTTCAATATCAATACAATCTTTCAAAGAACTTTTAATTTCTTCTTGCCATGTCAGAGCAATAAGCTTGTCAGCTGGTACATTCGATCTATAAGTAAGGGGTATTTTTAGAATATTTCCATTACAATAATTTTCTTTTTGTAATAACCTTCTCGCTTCTAAATAATCATATTTAGGCCACAGTTCTTGATTATCTTTTTTTAATATCGGAGGAATAATTGATCTAGATGGCTTCCTTAATCCATAACTTACTTTCTCACTAATCAATTTTCTATTAAGACTTTTTGCCAAAGCCAGTCTTAAATTAAAATTACTTAAGGGATAAGAACTAGTTTTAAGGCTTATAAAACTTAATTCAGTGAAAGGGCTATTACCTTCATTAAACTGTTTATTTTTGCTTAAATTATTTAAACTTTTTCTCTGACTATCATCAATTGAATTTGATAAAAGCACGTCAATTTGTTTACTTTTTAAAGCCCCAAAAAGAGATGATGAATTTGAATATCCCACAAAATTAACACCCTTATTTAAGGGCTTTTCACCCCAATAATTCAAATATGGATCAATTGATTGAA
>CAJXWI010000595.1 GCA_913062735.1 uncultured Arcobacter sp. | reverse complement strand
GTTAAAATGAAAAGTAAGTTGACTGAAATTACTGTACCAAGCAGTTCACTTGATACTACAAAAAGAACTATTGATGCTATTGTTGAAGCAAAAATAAAAGCCATCGAAGTTGATGCTGTTGTAAGTGGTAGTTTAGATAATCCGTCAGTTAAAGTAGATACCTCTAAATTACTTAAAGGTGCTGCAATTGAGAGTATTAAAAATAAAATAATGGATAAAGCCAACAGTGGTTCAACAAAAGATATTGTTAAAAGTCTAAAAGGTTTATTTAACTAATATTGCACAAAAAACAATAAAAAAGACTGCTATGAAATAGGATGATTTATGAAAAAGATTTTTATAATTTTGACCTCCATAATAGGAGTCTTTGTTGTTAGTTTGTATGTAGTTTTATTTACTTCTTTTGGTAACTCTCTTACGTCTTCGTACATTGAAGATTATTTAAATGATAAAGGAATTGTTGCCTTTAAATTAGAAAAATTCAAACTTACTTTTAATGAAGTAAGTCTGAAAGCAAATATTGATAAAAACTCACACATAACACTTTCTGGAAATTACGACATCTTTTCTCAAGCCATTGATATGAAATATCTTGTGGATATAAAAGATTTATCGAAGCTTGAAGAGTTTACAAAACAAAAACTTATTGGTTCTTTGGCTTTAGTGGGCTCAGTTAAAGGTGATAAAACTAAGTTGCTAGTACAAGGTAAATCAAATGTTTTTGGCAGCAATACTGTATATGATATTCAACTAAGTGATTTTAATCCCCAATATATTACACTCAATATTCAAAATGCAAAAATTGAGCAAATTTTAAGCTTAAGTAATCAGAAAAGTTATGCTTCTGGAATCGTTGACATCAATGTAAATATTAAAGATACAAATGTAAAAAGCTTAAATGGACTTGTTAGTGTTGATATAAAAAATGCACTTTTAAATCATCATTTTATTAATAGGCAATTTAATCAAACTATAAAAAAAGCTATACACATTAATGGGAAAATAAATTCAAAATTAATACCCAATCAAATTATCTCAAAAGTAAATATCAGTTCTAATCTTGCAAAACTAAATATACAAAAAAACATTATTCAAGTTAATGAAAAAAGTATAACCAGCGACTTTCAAGTTCTAGTAAACAAGTTTAGTGATTTATCTGATTTCATTGAAACCAAGTCTCAGAAAGGTTTTGAATTAAGTGGAAACATAATTGGAAATGAAAAAAATTTACATATAAAAGGTGGAAGTAATCTTTTTCAAGGAAAGAGTACTTATGATGTTCGACTAAAAAACAATAAACTAGATAAACTTATTCTTGATTTGAAGTATATAAAAATTGATGAATTTTTAGCCCTTGCTGGGCAAGAAATTTATTTAAGAGGAAAAGCCAATATTAGCGCCAATATTAATAATGCTAATCTTGGTGCTTTGGATGGTAAAATTAATATTGAAACAAAAAATTCATTCATTGACAAAAATATTCTGAATAATGAATATTCGTTTAAATTAAAAAAAGATATTCGTCTTGATTTAAATTTAGAGACTGATTTAAAAAAAGATACTGTAAGTTCTGCCCTTATATTAAATAGTAGTTTAATAAATCTTATTATGTCTAAATTAGATGTGAATCTAAAAAGTGAAAATATAAAATCTGATTATAAAATAGAAATCAAAAATTTACGTAACTTATATGGTCTAATTGATACAAAGTTAAATGGAATATTTGATGTTGCTGGACATATACGAGGAACAAAAGAAAATACATTTATAAATGGGAAAGCTAACTTATTTGGAACAAGTCCTACTTTTGATTTAACACTAAAAAACTTTAATGCTTCTAAGTTAAAATTTAATGTAAAAAATGCCAAATTAGAGAAAGTTCTCTATACATTAAATCAACCCTCATATGCAAAAGGACACATCAACATAAATGCTGATGTGCTTGATTTAAATCCTAAAACGTTAAAAGGAACTATTACTACTGAAGTAAAAAAAGGATATTTAAATAACAAAACAGTCAATAAACTATATGATTTAAAGCTTAAAAAAGATGTGCTTTTTGAATCCAAAACGAGTACAAAACTACAATCGAATAAACTCATTTCCAATATCCAAGTAAGTAGTAACATTGGAAACATTCAAAGTGCAAATACTGTTGTTAATACTGATGATTTGAGCTTGCAAAGTGATTATGAAGTCAATGTTAATGACTTGAGTAGTTTATATGATTTGACTCAAACAAAATTAAGAGGCTCATTTAAGTTAAATGGGCATATCAAAAAAGACAAAAATTTAAACGTTACAGGGAACTCAAACTTTCTCAAGGGAACCTTAGCTTTTAACTTATACAATGACAAGTTAACTGCTGCTATAAAGAGTATTAAAACAAAGGATTTATTATACATGCTATATTATCCTATAGTATTTGATTCATCTGCACAAAGTACTTTAAAGTATAATTTGAAATCTCAAAAGGGTAGTGTCAATACTATTTTAGAAAATGGCAAGATACTAGAGAATAAATACACTTCTACGATTAAAAGTATTACTAAATTTGATTTAACAAGAGAAGCTTATACCAAATCAGTTTTAAAAAGTAACATTAACAAAAAAGTGATTACTTCAACTTT
>CAJXWI010000594.1 GCA_913062735.1 uncultured Arcobacter sp. | reverse complement strand
ATCCTGTGACATTTCATAGGCATAAATATTTTCTTTTAAAAATAAACAACCTTCTTTTAAAAATTTTCTAGTATCGCAAATATATAGGGCCCCATTCAATCTATAATTGGTTTCTAAGTCCTGACTTCTTGTTTTAACTGCAACACTATCCAAAAATTTGGCCATATTTCTAGTTTTTGGTAACGTACCACTCCAATGAATTGGATGTTCCACTTCACAAACAGATATAACAGCATCAGCTTCTTTATTAAACATAAATTCTATTGCATCATCTATCTCAGTTTCTGTTCTTAAAGGTGAAGTAGGTTGTAAAAAGACAATATAGTCAAACACTTTTTTTAAATTTATTTTATAAAAATCAATTGTATGTTTTATAACATCTGGTCTAATTGCAATATCATTTGATAATTCATTAGGTCGAACAAAGGGAATAGTAGCTCCATATTTTTTAGAAATTTCAATAATCTCATTATCATCAGAAGTAACCATAACTTCATCTATATATTTGCTTTTTAATCCAGATTCAATTGTCCATGCAATCAGTGGTTTACCAGCCAAACTTAATACATTTTTTCTAGCTAGTCTTTTACTTCCTCCTCTTGCAGGAATAATTGCAAGAAAAGTTTTATTATTAAACATCTATTTTCTCTTGAAATATCATATTTATTTTTTCCAAACTTTTTAAACTTTCGTACGTGGGTAAATTAAAACCTCTTTTGGATAATTTATTTGTTATAGGTGTAGGTACATTACTATACGGCTTATAAATTTCCATTGCACTTAGAGGATAAAAGAAAGGTCGAGCATCTATGCCATTTTCTTTTAATTGCAACATGAAATCATCTTTGTTTACTCTATCATCAAGTAAAATACTAACCAGCCATGTTATTCTTTTTCTATTCTCACAATCATTTTGAAAAGTAAAAGTATCAGTATTTAAAATATCTTTATAATTACTCTCATATTTTCTTCTATTTTCGTGAATATTATCTATTCTTTCAAGTTGAGCAAGTCCAATGGCTGCTTGTAAATTTGTAAGACGATAATTATAACCCACTACATCATGCCAATATCTTTTAGTTTTACTCATTCCATGATCGCGTAAAAGTCTCATTTTATCATCTAACTGTTGATTATTGGTAGTACACATTCCGCCTTCACCTGTAGTTATTACTTTATTTCCAAAAAATGAGAAGCATCCTATATCACCAAAGCTTCCAACTTTTTGTCCATTATACATAGCACCATGCGCTTCTGCACAATCTTCAATAACCTTTAAGTTATACTTTTTTGCTATAGCCATAATTGCATTCATGTTGCAAGATTGACCATAAATATGTACCGGGATAATTGCTTTCGTTTTAGAGGTAATCGCACGCTCAATTTCTTTTGGATCAATGCACCAACTTTCTTCTTCTACATCGACTATTACGGGAGTAGCATTTGCATGTAAAACTGTATTAATTGTAGCTGCAAAAGTCAAATCTGGAACAATAACTTCATCTCCTTCTTTTATACCTAATGTTATCAATGCTAAATGAAGGGCAGCTGTACCATTTGATACCGCTACTCCATATTTACAATCACAATATGTAGAAAAATTTTCTTCAAATCTATTGATATATTCACCAGAACTTGATATCCATGTACTCATAAAAGCATCTGTTAGATATTTAAATTCATTTCCATTAAGATTTGGTATAGCCACAGGAAAATAACTATCATGCTTATATTCAAAATAATCTTCTATCTCGTTCATTTCGTTCACAAGAGGAATAATTTTAACTTTTTTAGATATTTTTGTCATTAAACTTTCATAGGATTCATTTATTTTACCAAAAGTAAATTCTTTAAGAATTATATTTTTAACTTTTTCTTCAAGTCCAATATCTTTCAATAAAGCTCTTCTTATATCACCATCTGTTACTGTTCCACAAAGTTTATTATTTTCATCAATAACAAAAGCGATTCCCATAGTATTTTCATTGATTATTTTAATTACTGTAATTAAGCTATCAGTAGTTTTACATACCATTTTATCTATCATTTTACTACCTCTTGCATTATTTCATAGGTTTTTTTTATTGCAGTTATATCATCATAGATTTCTAAAGTGAAATCTTTATTTTTTAAATCTTCTTGTTTTAATAAATTAACTAAATCAGAATTATTCTCTAATTTGTAATTTAAATCATGTAAAGCGTCATTATCACTGATATGTATATAGTCACTTTCATTTATCATATATTTTAGTTGATCTGTAAAATTTAAGTTTAGCGTTTTTGAACTTACTTTTAAATGTGCAACATCAACAAGTAAATTAAAATCAATTAATTTTTTCAATTCTTTATATTCACAACCATTTGTTAACATGAATAAATTATTATTTTCATAAGTTTTTGCATTTGTGGACGAATATACATTATTTTCTATATAAAGTTCTAAGTTTCCTGATAAATCATTAAGAATTTCAAATCCCCTACAAAACGTTTCTAATGATTCTTTTTTATTAAATAAATTAACTTTAGAAATTTTTTTTCCTATCTCACTAACTTTAATATCTATAAAGAAACCTGCATGAAAAGCAAATTTTTTAGCTCCAAGTTTTTTAGATAAAACTATTGCTTGTTTTA
>CAJXWI010000593.1 GCA_913062735.1 uncultured Arcobacter sp. | reverse complement strand
ACGACTTATCAAAAAATATCCAAATTCTGATTCTATGATGTTACCTGCTGTTTGGTTGGTACAAGATCAATTAGGCTGGGTAAGTCCAGAAGCTATGATTTTTATAGCAAATAAACTTAAAAAAGCACCCATTGAAGTACACAGTTTTGTATCTTTTTACACTATGTTTAATTTAAAACCTATTGGTACGTATCATATAGAATTATGTAAAACATTATCTTGTATGATGATGGGATCAAGAGATTTAAAAAAATTCATTAAAGATACTATAGGAATAGAGCCAGGACAAACAAGCGAAGATGGAAAGTTTCATTTAAGCGAAGTTGAATGTCTTGGTGCATGTGGTGGAGCTCCGATGTTTTCTTTAAACGGAGCTTACCACGAGAATCAAAGTATCGAATCTTTAGAAAAACTTTTAAAGGAGTGTAAATAATGTTAGTTAAAGTAGTAAGTAAAAACTTCGATATAGCAGATTCACATACTTTAAAAGTAGCACTTGAATGTGGCACTTATGATGCAATTGATAGCTTATTTAAAATGAGCCCAGATGAAGTAACTACTGAAGTTGTAAAATCAGGTCTTAGAGGAAAAGGTGGCGGAGGAGCTGCTTGTGGACCTAAGTGGCAAATGATGCCAAAAGATGATCCAAGACCTGCTTACTTAATTGTAAATGGGGATGAAAGTGAACCAGGTACCTTTAAAGACAGACAAATCTTTCAATACGATCCACATTTATTAATTGAAGGAATTATTTATTCTTGTTATGCAATTAATGCTCATGCTGCTTATATTTATATAAGAGGTGAGTATGAATGGTTTATTAATAGATTAAATAAAGCCATCGATGAAGCCTATGAAGCTGGCATTATTGGTGAAAAAATTATGGGACATGATTTTAAACTTGATATTACTGTTCAAAGAGGAGCAGGAGCTTATATTTGTGGAGAAAAATCTGCACTAATAGAATCTCTTGAAGGAAAAAGAGGACATCCCAGATTAAAACCAAAACAAAAAGAGTGTGAGTGGTATTTTGATAATCCCGCAACTGTTAATAATGTAGAAACCATTGCAACCGTTCCTTTTATTGTAAAAAATGGTTATGAAGCATATACAGCTCATGGAACACCAAAATCTCCCGGTACTATGTTATTCGCAATGAGTGGCGCAGTTAAAAATCCAGGTGTATACGAACTGGCTTTTGGTAATAAAATGATAGATTTCATCAATGATATAGGTGGAGGAATGAAAGAAGGGAAAAAGTTAAAAGCTTTAATTCCTGGAGGATCATCCTGTCCCATTTTGACAGCTGATGAAGTTAATAATGCTGTATTAGACTATGAATCAATGTGGGATATTGGATCTACATTGGGTACGGGAGGAATGATTGTAATAGATGATTCTCAAAACATGGTTGATGTAGCAAAAAATTTAATTGAATTTTATCACCACGAATCGTGTGGACAATGTACACCTTGTAGAGAGGGTACATCTTGGATTGATAAAATTTTGGCTGAAATTTTACAAGGAAATGGGAAAGAACAAGATCTAGATACACTTTTAGAAGTATGTGATACGATGAATGGTAAAACTATTTGTGTTTTTGCACCTGCAGTAAAAGATATCATTAAAAGTATCGTTATTAAATTTAGAAGTGAATTTTTAGAAGAATTTAAAACAAATTAATAGGAGAATAAATGGCTAAAGATACGTTTACATTAACAGATAATAGAGATGGAAAAAGTTACGAATACAGTATATTACATGGTACAAGAGGACCTTCTGTAGTTGATATTAGAACATTCTACAAAGATTCAGGAATGTTTACTTATGATCCAGGTTACACATCAACAGCAGCTTGTGAATCTAAGATTACTTTTATTGATGGAGAGAAATCTGAATTAAGATACAGAGGTCATATTATTGCTGATCTTGCTGGAAAAAAATCTTATTTAGACGTTTGTTATTTATTAATGACAGGAAAACTTCCAAATGAAGATGAATCAAAAAACTTTGATTTAGAAATCAGACACCGGTCTTTTTTACATGAAGGACTTGTAAGAATATTTGATGCTTTTCCTGATCATGCGCACCCTATGGCTACTCTTGGTGCTGCTACTATGGCACTTGCTACTTTTTATAAAGAGCATTTAAACCCACAAGGGGAAGAAGAATTCAGAGAAATGAGAAGACGAATTGTTGCAAAAATGCCAACAATTGCTGCTATGGCATACAGAAATTCTATTGGAGTACCTCCAATTTATCCTGATGTTGACAGATATTTTACTGAAAACTTTTTATACATGATGAGAGCCTATCCAGGTGGAAAAATGAAAAATCTTGGAAATGGTTTAACAGATGAAATCAAACAAGTAGAAGTAGATGCTTTAGATGCAATTTTTACTTTACATGCAGATCATGAACAAAATGCTTCTACAACAACTGTAAGAAATGTAGCTTCTACAGAAGCCCATCCTTATGTTGCAATTGCTTCTGGTATTGCTGCCTTATGGGGAGCTGCACATGGTGGAGCAAATGAAAAAGTAATGGATCAATTAAGATTAATTGGTGATGTTAAAAATGTAGATACATATATTGCAAAAGCAAAAGATCGAAACGATCCGTTTAGATTAATGGGATTTGGTCAC
>CAJXWI010000592.1 GCA_913062735.1 uncultured Arcobacter sp. | reverse complement strand
GCCACATTTTCTATTTTTTCTACTTTGTAAGTACGCCTTCTATATAATCCGGTTATAGGATTAATTGTAATTAGGTCCGTGAAAGTCCTTATTTGATCGCTTGCAGGGATAGAAACGACTCCATTAATAACTTTTATGGGCACATAATTTACGAAAAATCCAACAATAGCCAATAATAGTATGAATAGTAGAAGAGATACACCAATATAATCCATTAATGGTTTCAGAGATTCAACTTCTGCTCCCATGGTGCCTATTAAAAACCCTAAAAGAAAACCCCAGAAAAGTGTTAAACCAAATATTTTCAATCCTCTAAGAAAATCTTTTACTACTCTTTTCGATTCATTTGCCATTTTTGCTCCAATAATTATAATTTTATTTAACTTTCTATATCAATTTTATTTACCACAGAATCATCAAGGGATGTATTAAATAAATATTAATATATTAATTATTAAGTATTTATTAGAAAAAGTTAAGTAACTGTGACATTTACAAAACATTTTTTGTTATTCTGTAGAGTTCTTGAACACGTTGATATATATTCATATATTATTATAAATTTAAGTGACAGCTTTATGTCTGGTAGTATTGTATTGCGATTGAGTAAATTTACGGTAAGTGTCAATCTATCGCCATTTTTAATCACTTAGTATATTTTTCCATAATAACAGTTTCATCATACAATCCGTCATGGCACTATCATATACTGTTAAAATTAATTTTTTTAGGAGTAATTATGTATTCATATTTCTTTCTTACAAGCATAGTACTTATAATCGTACCTTTTGTATTAATCTTTTATCTTAGAAAATTTGATCAGTCTAGGGGCATATACCTAATATCAACCAATGATTATAAAATATTCACCATTCATAAGTCAAATTGCAAAACATTAAACACCTTCACCAGTAACATTCTTGCAGAATCTTTTGATACCTATGAAGAAGTTTGGGAGTTTGCTGATAATTTTGAGCCAAACCATATAGATTGTACTTGTTGTAACCCAATAGGTTTGATTAAGACGTAATTTTTTAAAATCAATTCGTTTATAATCGTTTCACTTAGTGATTTGAATGACGAACAATTATTATAATAATTGTTTTTATAATTTGTAATTTTAATTTTAATATAGGTATTATTATCTGTCTTTAAGTTTTAAATACTAATTATTAGGTTAATTTTATGAAAAATACTTTGATACTCCTCTTTGCAATTTCAACTTATCTATTTTCACAAAATATTGAAATAGATAAAAGTACAAACAATATCCCCCTACTTCCATCTGCAAAAGTCTATTTGGATAAAACAAAAAAACTTACCTTCAAAGAAATAAAACAAAAGAAATTTACAGAAAACTCTGAAACTATTTTGGCTTATGGTTTTTCTCCTGCATTTAAATTTTGGACACAATTCACCTTAACAAATACATCAAATGAAACTATTGACAAGGTTATTGACTTTGATAACCCAATCGCTTTTGAGGCAATACTGTATGAAGAGAATAATAATGTAAAACTTGATGGAATGTTGTATAAGCCCCAAGATAGACTAAGTATTAACCCAAGTTTTAAAATAACACTCAATGCAAAAGAGAGCAAAACATATTATTTGAGCTCATCAACCATAGTTAATGGACTTATTATCAATTTAAAACTATTTGATACCATGCAATATTTCAAAAATGATTTGTACTATCAAGTGGCATTATCCGTTTTTTTTGGAGCTATGTTTGTTCTTAGTATTTACAATCTATTTTTATATATCTTTACAAGAGACAATGCTTACTTATATTACGTTTTATATATTTCAGGAATGGCATTTCACCAATTAATGTATTTAGGCTTTGGACAATTGTATATCTTTAGTCCAGAAGCATCTGCTATAGTTTTTCACTTTGGTGTTGCTATGGTGTGTTTCCCTCTATTCTTTTCAGTACTTTTTACAAGAGAAATTTTAAATACAAAAAGATATCCAATACTTGATTCTCTTTTAAAAGTTTCAATGGTGGCTTTGGTTACTATTTCTATCTTATGTTATAAAAATATTTATATGGATACTAACTATATACTGGTTGTAATCTTTCCACTACTGCTACTTTTAATTTTTGCTGGTATTAGAGCACTAATTGATAAAAATAAATTAGCAGGTCTATATTTAATAGGTTGGATAGCTGTTCTTTCTTGTTGGTTATTTATGGGGATATCCAATATTGGAGTTTTTAATCTTTTTGAATATATACCCTACTACATGGAAGTTGCACTGGTATTTGAAGCCGTTATTTTTTCTATTGCACTGGCAAAAAGAATCAATATTTTACAAAATGAAAAACAACAACTTAATAAAAAACTTATTGTACAGCAAGAAAATGAAAAAGAAAAACTTAAAATTGAAGTTGAAAATAAAACAAAAAACTTGGTTGATGTATTAAATCAAAAAGACTTACTACTTGATGAAAAAGAGTTACTGTTTAAAGAAGTACATCACAGAGTAAAAAACAATATGCAAATGATTATTTCCTTAATCAGACTACAAAACTCTAAAGCTGATAGTCACTTAAAGGAGTTTTTCCAGACTGCAATTAATAGAATTAAAGCCATGAGTAATCTTCATGAACTACTATATAAACAAAACGATTTGTCCAATATCA
>CAJXWI010000591.1 GCA_913062735.1 uncultured Arcobacter sp. | reverse complement strand
AAATCAACCAATCCAAAATATAAAGAAGCCGCATAACCTGCTAAGATTCCTAATAAAATGGGAATAAGTTTAAGTACTCCTTTTGCCATTAAAGATACAAAAATAGTAACAAATAAAGCAAGCATTGAAATAATCATAGCTTGATCTTGTGGAACTAAAACAAAAGCCCCATCTCCTGATTTTCCCATTGCTAAATTAACAGCTACGGGTGCTAAAATAAGACCAATACTCATAATTACAGGACCAACTACAATAGCAGGTAATAATTTATGTAAAAACCCACTACCTCTTAATCTAATTAATAATGAAAGAACTACATAAAATATACCAGCAGCAACAAGTCCAGACATTGTTCCAGCAATTCCCCATTTTTGTACTCCATATGAAATAGGAGCAATAAAAGCAAAAGAAGATGCTAAAAAGATGGGTGGAACATTTTTTCTATTTACTACTTGAAAAATCAAGGTTCCAAGTCCTGCTGTAAACAGCGCAACGTTTGGGTCTAATCCCGTTAAAATTGGAACTAATACAAGCGCTCCAAATGCAACAAAAAGAAACTGCAGTCCTAATAAACTGTCTTTAAATCTAAAATTATATGTGGTTTTTTCCATACTCTACCTTTTTTCTTGAGTTTTCAAATTATAGCAAATTTTTCTCAAAAAGTATTTAGCATTAATGGCTTATATTGTATAATGCGAAAATTAAATAATTTATCTTCTTTTGAAGACAGAAACGAAGAATAGGAATAAATATGTATAAAGAAAGTACCAACGTTGTTGTAAAACATTTAGTTAACCGTTTAAGAGATGTAAGAACAGCTTCTAATGAATTTAGAATGACTATTGAAGAGATATCAAGAATAATTGCAGCAGAAGCACTAAGTGATTTTGAAACAGTAACTCAAAATATCAATACATGGCAAGGTTCATTAGATGTACAAATGATTGAAGTTCAAAAACTGGTTTTAGTTCCTATTTTACGAGCAGGTGAGCCTATGCTTACAGGTATTTTAAAAACACTTCCTTATGCAAGAAGTGGATTTTTAGCTATGAAAAGAGATGAAGAGACATCTTTATCAAAACTTTTTTATGAAAATATTCCTAATTTAGAAGGAAGAACTGTTTTATTACTTGATCCAATGGTTGCAACTGGTGGTTCTTTAATTGATGGAATTGATTTTCTAAAAGGTAAAAATCCAAAAAGAATTATTTCATTAAATGTTCTTGGTTCTCCTGAAGGTATCAAAAAAGTACAAGAAGCACATCCTGATGTAGATATTTATATTGCACAAATTGATGAGCGTTTGGATGAAAATAATTATATTAGACCAGGTCTTGGAGATGCAGGGGACAGAGCTTTTAATACGAACGACTAAATAATTCAAAATATAAAATTAATATTAATTTAAATAATTAATATTAATTTATTATATTTTTATAAATTTTAAGATAAAATCATGTTTTAAATCAAGGTAAAATATCTTCTTTTATTTTATACTTCATAAAATAATCATTTAGGTTAAACATGCAAAAACAACTCATTCAAAAATACAATATCCCAGGTCCCAGATATACTAGTTACCCTACTGTTCCTTTTTGGAATAAAGAAGGTATTTCAATACAAGACTGGACAAGCTCGTTTCAAAAGTCTTTTATACAAAGCAATGAAAAAGAAGGTATCTCTTTATATATTCACCTGCCTTTTTGTGAAAGTTTATGTACCTTTTGTGCCTGTCATAAAATCATCACTAAAAAACATGAAAAAGAAGAAGACTATATTCAGACACTTCTTAAAGAATGGGCTTTATATGTAAAGTTATTTCCACAAAAAGCCATTATTAAAGAGCTTCATTTAGGTGGAGGAACGCCTACCTTTTTCTCTTCAAAAAACTTAAAGATGTTAATTGATGGTATTTTAGAACTTTCCTGTAAACATGAAAATCATGAGTTTTCTTTTGAAGGACATCCAGGAAATACTACAAAAGAACAATTACAAACACTTTTTGATTTGGGTTTTTCAAGAGTAAGTTTTGGAGTTCAAGATTATAATGAAAAAGTACAAAAAGCAATTCATAGAAATCAAAGTTTTAAAGAAGTAGAACAAGTTACGCTTTGGGCAAGAGAGATTGGTTATAAATCTATTAGCCATGATTTGATTTTTGGTTTGCCTTTTCAAACAAAAGAAAATGTGATTCATACAATAAATAAAACAAAAGAATTACAACCTGATCGAATTTCTTTTTATTCTTATGCTCATGTGCCCTGGATTAAAGGTCTTGGTCAGAGAGGTTATGATGAAAAAGATTTACCAAAAGATGAGATAAAAAGAGAGCTTTACGAAATAGGAAAAGAACTTTTTGCGCAAATGGGATATTGCGAAATTGGCATGGATCATTTTTCTTTAAAATCAGACTCTTTATATAAAGCAACACAAGAAAATACCCTCCACCGTAATTTTATGGGTTATACTGCTAATAAAACACTTTTAATGGTGGGCTTAGGTATGTCTTCTATTAGTGATTCATGGTATGGTTTTGCACAAAATGCAAAAAGTATAAAAGAGTATACAGCTTTAGTTAATGATGGGATTTTACCTATTTTTAAAGGGCATTTGTTAAGCGAAGAAGATTTATCCGTCAGGCAACATATTTTA
>CAJXWI010000590.1 GCA_913062735.1 uncultured Arcobacter sp. | reverse complement strand
TAACTACAGATAAGTAGAGCTTTTCCTTTGGGATTCCAAGTTCAACGAGTGAAAAGTATTTTGCAATAACATAATCTTCACAATCTCCTTTTCCTTGAATTAAAAATTCTTTTCTTGTTGCCCAATGGTCTCCAATTTTATATTGTGTTTGGTCTAAAACGGGCATAATCTTATTGTAAAAAGTATTAATATGAGAGAGTTTACGTATTATTGAATAATCTTTTATTTTTTCTTTTAATTCTTTGTACATTAGTATTCGTTTTAATACTGCTTTTTTTTGTGATGAGTGTTTTATTGTTTCCACATCTTTTTTAGTAAAACTTAATCGATTGGCCTCTAAAACATTAAAAAGTAAAATTAATGATAAAATTAGTTGTTTCATAAGTAAGTTTAGCATAAAATTGTACTTTAAAGAAATAAATATGAAAATAATATGGAGTAAGAATATGATAAATAATGTACTAAAAGATGAAGATTATAAACATTTAATTTTAAAACAAAGTAAAGAAACAATTGAATTATTAATGGCTAAAAACGTTGAGTTCGCAGTTACAGCTAATTTAAAAGGTTTACATTTTGAGCCTGAATTGCCAAAAAGTATTAAATCAAAGCTGGCTAATTTTTCTTTGTTTGTTTTAAGTAATTATACTTATACTACAATATCCTTAGACGATACGACTATGACTTTTGAAGCAGGTTTTGGGGCTGAAAACTTTGCTACAATAGTAAGTGTTCCTTATATTTCAATTTTTCAAATCGTTATTGATGAGTCAATTATTTTCATAAATACGCTTGCAACTATGGATGATTTACAAGAGCAAAATAACTTTCATGACAAATCTATGAATGTGTTTAAAAACAACCCATTTAATAAAGATTTATTGGATTAATGCAAAAAGAATTTAAAAAAGCTTTAGAAGTTTCAATCCCTGTAATGATGGGATATTTAGTTCTTGGTTTTGCTTTTGGGCTTTTATTGGTTTCTATGTCTTATGATTGGTATTTAGCGCCCATTATGTCTGTATTTATTTACGCAGGCGCTTTACAATTTGTTGCCATTGGGTTTTTTAATGCGAAAATGGGTTTTATTGACATTGCTATTGCCTCTTTATTTATAAATATTAGGCAGAGTTTTTATGGCTTGTCTTTACTAAAACGTTTTAAAGATACGAAACCTTTTTAGAACTATTTGATTTTTGCTTTAACAGATGAAACCTATGGTTTATTAACAAGTATAAAAGAAGATAAAAGTTTATCAAGAAAACATTTTTATTTTTATTTGGCAGCTTTAAATCAATCTTATTGGATTTTTGGAACACTCCTTGGTTCAATTATTGGGCTTAATATTCAGTTTAATACAGCAGGTTTGGAATTTTCACTAACAGCATTATTTGTTGTTTTATGTTTAGAACAATATAAAAACCTAAAAAATATTTACCCCTTCCTTATCGGTGGAAGTTCAGCATTATTTTCATTATGTTTTGTAAGCAGCGATAAAATGTTAATTGCTTCTATTGTGATTTCAATAATATCGCTTTTGGTATTAAAGAATAGGGTGATTAGTGAATAATAACGAAATATATATAGCCATAGCTATTATGACACTTGTTAATTATGCTACAAGATTATTTCCTTTTTTATTTTTTAGAAAAAAGGAACTGCCAGCATTTTTGGTGTATATAGAAAAATATTTTCCAGCGGTCATTATGACTATACTTGTATTGTATACCTTAAAAGATGTCTCTTTTACTGCTGCTCCTTATGGATTCAAAGAAGTTGCTGGAATTATTTTTACAGCTTTTTTACATCTTCTTGTGAAAAACTATCTAGTGTCTATTTTTGCAGGAACACTATTTTATATGATACTTATACAATATTTTTAAAGAAAGGTTAGAATGAAAAAAACGAATATTATACTATTAAGACATGGACAAACCCATTGGAATGTGCAAAAGATTTGGCAAGGTACGAGCGAGTCTGAACTGACAAGTCTTGGAGAAGAACAAGCCCTAGATGCAAAATATATTCTTGATGATATCAAAGTAGATTATGCTTATGTAAGTCCTCTATTACGTACTAAACAAACCTTGAATATTGTTATAAATAATACAAGCTTAGAATATAAAGAAAACAGCGACTTAAAAGAGATTCATTTAGGAGATTGGGAAGGGCAAAAACACGAAGATATTAAAATATCCAATAGAGAACAAAGTGATAATTTTTTCTTTAATCAAGATAAATTTAACGTAAAAGGGGCTGAAACATTTTATGACTTACAAAAAAGAGTTGTTAAGGTTTTAGATGATATTTTTTTAATTTTTTCTGCAGTTAATTTCTTTTCTGAATTAGCATCGTTAATATTTTGGTTGTAAATGTAGTGTTCTTTTAGGTCTACAGGTAGGCTTTGATCGCAGGTGGGACATTGATCAACCAAGGGGTTTTGGATTTTAATATTACTAATTATTCGGGAAAGAATCTTTCTTCTTCCTTT
Organism: uncultured Arcobacter sp.; assembly: GCA_913062735.1. The sequence continues at coordinate 163 of CAJXWI010000590.1, read as the reverse complement.
TAGCATAGATAACCTATTACAAAGGTCGCTATGTAAAAGTTCATCCATAGATAGACCTTCATTTAGTTCAGTGAGAACTTTTAGGTAATCAATTGAAGCACTTGTTAATCTTTCTTCCGCAGCTTCGGAAATCTTCAACTCAACTTTATCTTCTTTGTAATTA
>CAJXWI010000589.1 GCA_913062735.1 uncultured Arcobacter sp. | reverse complement strand
CTGATCTGCTTGCAAGATTTCTTACTTCTTGAGCAACTACTGCAAAACCTTTTCCTGCTTCTCCTGCTGTTGCTGCTTCTACGGCTGCATTTAGAGAAAGAATATTGGTTTGGAAAGCAATTTGATCGATTATTGTAATTGCATCTGCAATTGCTTGTGTTTGCTCATTAATTTCATTCATAGAAACAACAGTAGAATTAGCAAGATCTTGTCCATCTTTTATTGATTCAGATAAGTCATTTGAATACCCAGACATTGTTTTGATTCTAACCGTATTACTGCTTACTGTACTTGTTATTTCTTCAAGTGCAGCTGCTGTTTCTTCTAAAGATACGGCTGTTTCATTTGATGCTTTATTTAAAATATCAACATTGTCTAAAAGCATTTTTGAACTGTTTTTTAATTCTATTCCATTGTGTTTATTTTCTCTTAACATATTGTTAATAATTTCACATAAACTGTTTAATCCTATAGAAATATTTCCATCAGGTGTATCAATTTGATTTACAAAATTTAATGAAGAATACTCTTCTAGACGCTCTAATATAGGGTTTATATCACTGTTTACATTTTGATTGATTGTTACAATCATTTTATTTAAAATATCTTTTAAATCATTTAATGCTTGATTGGATGTTGAAGAAAGAACTTGTTTATCAAGTTTTCCGCTGTTAATGTGTTCTACTACATTTTTCACATCTTCAATTAACGCTCTGTCTTTATCTAAGCTTGTTGCAATTACTTCCATTTCCTTATCAAGTATTGCCCCCATAGAACCAAATTCATCTTTACTAATTATATTTAGTCTGTGAATATTCTTTTCTTCCCCATTTAAATATTTAAAAAATGAAATCATTCCTTCTTCAAGTGTTTTTAAAGGAGCCAAAATTTTTACCAAAGAGAAGTATAGTATTCCTAAAATAAATACTAAAAGAATAAGGTATAAAAGTATTGCAAAAAGTAAGTCTTGATGAATTTGTTCAAAAACAGTACTTTTATCTAATTCTATTACTAAGTACCATGATGTAACAGGTATTTGGCTATAGGCTAATAACTTTTCTACCTTGTTTTCACTCGCAAATCCAAAGTCACTTTTTTTATCCGTTTTTATTTGTTTGAACAAAGCGCTTTCTTTTGAAAGAAGTTTTTCATTTTTATGAATAAGCATAGTTCCATTTTCATCTAATAAATAGGCTAATCCATTATTTTTAATACTTACATTCAAAACTGAGTCAACCACTGTGTCCAAAAAGATATCAGATCCAACAACACCCAATACTTTCTCATTTCTAATTAAAGGCATGAAAACCGTAACAACTAGTTTTTTAGTGGTGATATCAACATAGGGTTTTGTAATCCCTGCTTTTTTTATGCTTAATGCTTTTTTATACCAAGGACGAGACCTTGCATCAAAATTATCTTTTTTAATACTTAGAAATTCACCACTTGATAAAAGAAAATCACCATTATCTTCAAAGCCAACATATAAATCAGCAAACTTCCCGGCTTTTTTCCCTAAATCAAGTTTTTCCAAAATTATTTTGTTATGAATATTTAAATTATCGCTTGGCAATGTTTCTTCAACTGCTTTTACAATATCTATTTTTGATTTTAAATAACTGTTTATAAACTTAGATGTTTGTTTTGCTAAGTTTAACTCTTCTTCTTTAACTAAGCTATTTTGCGCTGCATACTCATTTTGTGTATTGTAAAAACCCAAAATAAAAAATGAACAGGATATACTTAATAATAAAAGAATTAATAGTTTCCCTTTGATGCTTTTTATTTTCATGATTCTTGCCTTTTTCTTATTTAATTTATTTTAAGAATATCATATGAAAGTGGCATTAAGGAGGCATTTAGAATGAGCGAGATAGTGGTTTAAATTAGGCATAAAAAAAGCCAAAGAGTAAAACTCTTTGGCTTTTTTCTAGTATATAAAATTAATTATAGACTACCCTAAAAATGGGTTAGCATATAATGCAATCATTGCAATAACAAGTGCATAAATAACTTGTGCTTCGATCATTGCTAAAGCAATGAACATAGTAGTCATTAATTTTCCACCTAAACCTGGGTTTCTAGCAGTACCAGCAATAGTTGCAGCAGCAGTATTACCCATTCCGATAGCTCCACCAAGAGCAGCAAGACCAAGACCAACACCAGCAGCAAGTACTGAGTAAGCTTTTAACGTTTCGTTTGCAACTGAACCTTCAGCAGCAAAAGCAACACCAGCAATAGCTAGTAATAAAAGTACGATTTTTTTCATTTTATATCCTTATATTTCAAAATACGTTCGGCTAGCGTAACCGGTTTTAATAAAACCAGCAATAAACACATAAATGCATCTATTTTCCTACTTGATATTTTGTTCGACATCATTATAGGGAATTTTTTTATAAAAGCACTTAATTAAGAGGATAAATATAAAATTTATGAATGTTCACTTTTTAAAGAATTATTAAAGTATAATGAAAAAAATTACTATAAGGATATATATGAAAAAGTTTTTTCTATATTTAAGCCTATTAATACTAGTTATTATAGGAAGTGTTTATTCTGTATTATTTACAGGTTGGGGAAATGGTGTTGTCTCAGGCATTATTAGTGATAAAATAAATGAAGAAAAAGTAATTGTATTTACTTTTGATAAATTCC
>CAJXWI010000588.1 GCA_913062735.1 uncultured Arcobacter sp. | reverse complement strand
TTAGGTTGAGATGATTTATTAACATCTCTAACTCTTTTTTATTTTTACCCTCTCCCACTATAATTAAATTTTGTGTGATTTGTTTTTCAATCATTTTAAAAGCTTTGATTAAATCTTTTTGTCCTTTTTGTTCCACGAGTCTAGCAACATTGAGGATATAACCATTGTGGATTGTAGGTTTTATATATGGAATATCTTGTGATATCCCATTATATATAGTATGAATATTCTTTGAATAAGTGAACTTAGATAGTTCATTTTGTATTGCTTTACTTACAGTAACAATTAAATCAGCCTTATAATACAATTCTTTAATTTTTTGTATATAAAATTTATTGTCAAGAAGATGAATATGACCTAAGAGAGTAAATTTTTCTTCTATACAATTTCGGCAAGATATCGCTTTTTTACAAAGTGCTTTAGTTGATAGTAAAATTAAATTATTGTAGTCTTCATAACTAAAAACTAAATCTACTTCTACTTTAGCTAAGAGTTCTTCAAGAGCATTAACTCTATAGTTAAATATCTCCATTCCAACATTATTCTTTGTCAAATCAAATTTTTTGGTCTCAATCAAATATATCTTTATTTTTTTATTTATTTTATAATTGATGTCAGTATTATTTTCTGCAAGAATAATACTGACATCATAAAAATCAATTAAATAATTTGCCAATGTTACAACTGATTTCTGAACTCCTCCATTAATTAAGTTTTGCAAAAAGAATACTATTTTTTTCATTTAGATTCCAAGATTAACCAAAAGTTTGGTGAATAATTTTTTAACTTAAGTAAGTCAAAAAACATTCCAATGCAATTATTTATGGCAAACAAAACAATCAAAAAAGGCAGCAAAATAGTATTTCGTAGTATTTTATTTTTACTTGATAACTCCCAAATAAAACCATTGATTATAGAGAATATTGTAGTTCCTAAATATCCTTGATAATGAAACTCTTTTATTCCAAATTTGTAATCTTTACATATTTTTTTTAATCCATATTCTGTAAATCTAAAATAGTCATATGGAGTAGCATGAGCTTGATACATAAAAGGAACTGATAAAAGTAATATCCCATCTTTTTTAAGCACTCTCTTTATTTCATGTAGAGCCTTAAAGGGGTCATCAATATGCTCCAAAACTTGAGTTAAGATTACAGTATCGAAACTATTATTATCAAAAGGAAGATCTTTTATATCAGCATCGATAAATTTTTCTTTTGATGAAGAGAACATATGAGAATGAATATTCTCCTTATCTACGCAAGTATAAGAGTCTACATTATCCATAATATATTTTTTATAAGGAGAGTTACCTGAACCTATGTCAATACAATCTCCTTTTATATATGGAATACTTTTTAATATAGATTTTTGCAATTGCTTCCAATTTAAATAGTTTTTATTTGTTATAAATACGTTAGGTTTATTATTTTCACCTGTTAAGAAAGGAATAACTTTAAATGATATGAAATGCATAAGGTTCATTTTTATAATCAACTTTCACATAATAAGTTAGATAATTCTATAACTTTTTTCTTTAAATTATTACGTTTATGGAGAGCACCCTTTTGTTTATTTCCTTGAAGTATTAAATCTACTTTTGATTGATATTTATCTATAAAAATTTCATAACTAATAATTGGAATCATAGTGTTCTTAAAGTAGCCATTTTTATAATCATCAATAAAACAGAGAACTTTTTTATTAATACCACTAGCAAAAGAGTAGGCCATATCTCCAGCCTCTTGTGTCCCAAAAATTGCAATATTATGTATTTCATCTAAATTAGTATTTGTAATAGTTTTAAATCTAGCTTTCAATAAGTTCTTATCTAGTTTATTAATTGATTTTTTTAGATCATTAGTACTCTTTTGAATAGGTATTGAAAATATATTATTATCTATTTTTTTAAAAATTACAAAAATTCCTTCTGAACCATCATTTTGATAATAATCTTTATATATATAATCCATGTATAATATTTCATAGTTATTGCTCTTTGCTAAATGTTCGAAAAAAGTGCTATGATAATTAAAGAAACAATGATTAGAATATCCGTTGATTGGTAATGAATGAATCATTAATCCACCTTCGGTGCACAAGTTATGAATATTCTCAAAACAACTAAATTGATTAAAAATATGTTCAGTCGTTCCAAAGTTTGTTACAATATCGTATTTATGATTAAATGAATATTTAAGTGACAAATTGTAGTTTAAATCAAAGCATAAACTATTATGAACTCCATCAATATCAATACAATCATATTTATTAACTCCAATAGAGGCATATATATATCCTGTAGATAATCTGGAATAAGGTTTAAATAAATAGTCTTCAATTTTTAATGGGACTTTATTAAAAGATTTTATAAAGGAGTATATCTCCTCAATACATACTTCAATGTCTTGAGAGCCCAACTCTAGTATTTTTTTATCTTCAAAATCTAATTTTTTTAATAATGTTAGAATTTCTCAAAGAAATGTAAGGAAATTCGCCTATAGTAAGACCAACGCCATGACCAAGACTATGAATAAAGCCTTTCAGTTTATTGTCCCCATTAGAAAAAGTATCAGACAAAGGAGTATTATATCCTCTAGAACCCAATAGACGGCAAGATTCTTTCATTATAGAATTTTGTTCAACGCCAGAATTAATCAA
>CAJXWI010000587.1 GCA_913062735.1 uncultured Arcobacter sp. | reverse complement strand
CTAATCCAAATTTTTTAATTTCTCTAATTATATTAACATTTGTGTTGGATTTGACCGCAAAGCAGATAATTGGTGAAAAAGATCTACAGCTTTTTTTAAACTTATTAATATTTTCTTTTGAAAATGCTACTGCATCTCTGTCTTTTAAACTTCCTTTATAAGCATCAGAAAAGTCACCTAAATTATCACCTATTAGTAAGGCAATTCTGTAGTCTTTTGCTATATGAGCTCTTCTGGTACTTTTTTTAGAACCCCATTCTTTTTTCTCTTTTTTTAGTAGAACAGTATCAATGTCTTTTTCTAAGTAAATACCTAAAGAAAGAAGATTTTTTCTGCTTGCTTTTTCTTGCGTTCCAATACGATTAGAAACAAAAAATACAGTTACATCTTTTTCTTGTGCATATTTAATAAAATTCAAGGCTCCTGGAATTGCAGGTGCAATTGCCGCATCAACCCATTTTTGCCAGTTATTCCATGCTTCATCATCATAGTATTTATTATCTGCGATTAATTTAGCAGAAAAAGGTGAGTTATTAATAACAGTTTCATCTAAATCAAGAACAACCGCGAGAGGCTTATTCTCATAGTTTTTACCTTGAACACTAGTGGCTGCGCTCCATGATTTATCAAGAATAGCTTTGTCTAACATTAGTTTTGCCAATTTATATTGACTTAGGGTATTTGCTTTATACTCTTGAGCTTTTTGAAACCAAAGCGTTGAATATAAATAATCACTTTCATTTGCATTAGCAAAAAAAGGCATAAAACTTAAGGCGGCAAACATTATTGTAAATAATTTTTTTTTCATAAGTAGTCTTTTTATTAAAATCTAAAAGATAGGCTAATCAAAGCATATTTTCTTCTGTATTATAGTATAAATTAATAAAAATTGTATTTTATATAATCATAATTATTATACACCTGCAGTGTATAGCTTATGGCTATAGCGTTAATTGGGTATACTGTTGATAATATAAGAAGAATCTTATACTTTTATAAATATCTAAGGAATACACTTAATGAATCAAGATAATCCCCTTTCTAAAAAACTTTTAGTTCTTAATAAACCTAAGGGTTTTTTAGTTACAAGAACAGATGATCTTGGGCGAAAAACTGTTTATAAACTCTTGCCTACTTGGGCCTATGATGAAGGATGGATGCCTATTGGCCGTCTTGATTTAGAATCTAAGGGGCTTTTATTATTTACAAAAGAAGGACAAATTAACAATTTTTTGACCAAACCTGGAAACTGTATTAAAATATATGAAGTTTGGGTTAGAGGGCATGTTACTGATGAACATCTTCTTCAAGCTAAAAATGGGGTAGATAGTATTCATGGACTTTTAAAAGCCAAGCTTGAAAAAATAAGTTTTGCAGGAGCAAAAACAAAACTCAAAGTGGAAATTGATGAAGGTAAAAACAGACATATAAGAAGGCTTTTTGGTGCAATGCAAGATCCAAAATTTGGAACCCCTTTAAAAGTATTGGATTTAAAACGGACTCTTATAGGGAGTTTAAAACTTGATGTGAAAAGTTCCGATTGGCGTTATTTATCCCTAGAAGAAGAAAAAAGTTTACTTAAAAATCTTAAAATTTAAGAGAATAGCTAATTTCATTTTCAATCATTATTTTATGAATGGTTTTTCTTCTTTTTTAAAAAATCACTACGTAATATTTGCATTTTTAATTTAGCGGCTTCTCTCATATCTACTTCTTTGTCCAACTCATCAACTATCTCAATTCCAAGCAAACTTTCAAGGGCATCTTCTAAGGTTACGATACCTTCTGTTTGTCCATAATTATCTTCTACAATAAAAAGATGTTCATTTCGTGAAAGAAAAAGGTCAAGCAGTTTGGATATAGGAATATTTTCATTTATTCTGTAGACTTTTTTTATGAGTGCTTCTTTTTTTTCTAAGCTGTTTAAAATATATTCATAAAAATATTCTTTTGATATTATAATTCCAACAATATCATCAATATTTTCATTGTATATAGGAATTCTTGAATATTCTTTTATTTTCTCAAAGTCGAGTTTTTTATTTTTATTTTTAAAAGAATCCAGAAACTCATTTTTTTGAATTGAGAACATTACGCTTCTTGGTGTATGTATGTCTTTTACTTTTATATCATTTAAGTTTAATACGTTTTCAATAACATCTGTTTCTTTATCTCTAAGTACTCCTTTTTTCTGAGCAAGATTAGCCGATATTACAATTTCTTCTCTGCTAATTGAATTTGTCTCTTTTTTACTTATTACAGAGGTGATAACATTCATTACTTTGACTAAGGGATACGTTATTAGCATTAAAATATTAATGCTTCTTGCACAAATTGGACTTAAGGTTTTCCAGTGATATGCCCCAATAGTTTTAGGAATAACTTCTGAAAAAACCAAAATAATTAAAGTAAGTACTGCCGAAATATAAAACATATATTCTTGTCCATACATTTTAGCAGCTTCACTTCCTACACCAGCTGCTCCTAAGGTGTGAGCAAAAGTATTTAAGGTTAAAATTGAAGCAATAGAGCTGTTAATATTTTCTTTTTGTTTGGACATTAATAAACCAAGTGTTTTATTGTCTTTTTTAATAAGTTCAATATGTGCGTGAGTAATTGAGAGTTGTACTGCTTCTAAGATGGAGCAAATAAAGGAGACTCCAACAG
>CAJXWI010000586.1 GCA_913062735.1 uncultured Arcobacter sp. | reverse complement strand
AAATAAGCCTGTTGATATAAAAAGTACAGCAGGTACAAATTTTTGTGATATTTTTGTTGCACGTAATAAAAATGCACTGTTTATTAATTCTTCAATTGATAATTTATTAAGAGGTGCTTCTTCACAAGCTGTTTGTAATGCCAATTTGATGTGTGGTTTAGAAGAAAATACAGGAATACCAAAAATTGCCTATGTCCCTTAATCTAATTGACGATTGTATATTTATTGCAGATACACATTTTAATGAAAAAAACACAGTGCTTTATACCTTTTTACTAGAACTTAAAGAAAAAAGATTGTTATGTAAGCAGTTGATTTTAATGGGAGATATGTTTGATTTTCTTACATTTGAAACAAAATATTTTATTAGAAAAAACCAAAAAGTAATTGATTTATTAAATGATTTATCAAAAGAAATTGAAATTATTTATTTTGAGGGAAATCATGATTATAATATAAAAAAAATATTTCCTCTTATAAAAGTATATGAAAGAAAAGAACAACCTTTATTAGCCAAGTATCAAAATAAAACTGTTTCTCTTTCTCATGGAGATATGTTTGTAGACGCTTTTTACAATGTTTATTGCTCAATTATACGTAATAAAGTATTATTAGGGTTATTGAATTTTCTAGATATTAATGATGTGTTATCCAAGAAAATATATACTTCTTTAATGGCTAAAAGTATTTGCAGAAAAATACCTAATTTTAAAGAAGTAATTCAAAAAAAGATAGATTCTTATCATACGAATATTGTTATTGAAGGACATTATCACCAAGGTGATTTTATTGCTTTTGAGAATACTTTTTATGTTAATATTCCTTCATTATTGTGCTCAAATGAGTATGTTATCTTAAATGATACGTTTAAAAAAATTACACTAAGGACCAAAGTATGAGTGTACAAATGATTTTAGTATTATCTGTTGTTTTTATTTCAATAATAATTGCAGTGTTAATATATGTCTTGTTAATCAAAGGACAAGAAGCACAAACCGTTAAAAGAGTAGAAAAAAATACGGAAAAAAAGAAATTTCACATAGCTTCTCTTGATTTACCAGCCCCAATTGAAAAGATTAAAGCACCTGATGTATTAATAGCTTGTAAAAGAATTTATGATGTTTTTGTAACCTTAGATTATCAAAATAAACAAAGTGCACATTTAGAAGCAAATGAATGGCACTCTTGGCAAATGTCACTTTTATTAAAACTGTATAAATACAACAGAGACTTTTTCATTCCAGAACCAAAAAAGATTTTTCATGAAGAATTTTTAAACATAAGCGATGATGGTCTACTCATATTAATTAATGATATTTTGAGAAAATATGATGCAATAGTTAAAATTTCTCAAACTAAAGATGCTTTATGTACAGAAATTACATGGAGTGCTAGAGAAATTTCTATTGTCTTTTTATTTTTATCACGATATAAAGACCAATAAAAGGATAAAGTATCGCTGAATTTAAAGTTGTAAGTCAATACGAACCTGCAGGCGATCAGCCTGAGGCCATAGAAAAGTTATCTCAGTCCATAATAGATGGAAATCAATACAATACTCTTTTGGGAGTTACTGGATCTGGTAAAACCTATACCATGGCAAAAGTAATTGAAAAAACGCAAAAGCCTACCTTGATTATGACCCATAATAAAACGCTAGCAGCACAGTTATATTCTGAATTCAAAACTTTTTTTCCTAATAATCATGTAGAGTATTTTATTTCATATTATGATTATTATCAGCCAGAAGCTTATATTCCAAGAACAGATTTATTTATTGAAAAAGATTCTTCTATTAATGAAGAATTAGAACGCTTGCGTTTATCTGCAACGTCTTCTTTGCTTTCTTTTGATGATGTAATTGTTATTGCTTCTGTATCTGCTAACTACGGTTTAGGAAATCCAGAAGAATATCAAAAAATGGTTCAAAAACTTGAGGTAGGTTTTGAATATTCTCAACGAACACTCTTATTAAAACTTGTAGAAATGGGATATAAAAGAAACGATAAGTTCTTTGAGCGTAGTGATTTTAGGGTTAATGGGGATGTTATTGATATTTACCCTGCTTATTATGATGATGAATTTATTCGTGTAGAATTTTTTGCAGATGAAGTAGAATCGATTACAAAACATGAATATCTTACAAATGCAAAAATCTTAGATTTAAAAGAAATTACCGTGTATTCTGTAAACCCTTTTGTTGTTTCAAACGATAAACTGGCCATTGCTGTAAAATTAATAGAAGAAGAATTAGGGGATCGATTGGCTTTTTTGAAAGCAGAAGATCGTTTAGTTGAACATCAGCGCTTAAAACAAAGAGTTGAATTTGATGTTGAGATGATTGAAGGAACTGGTATGTGTAAAGGAATAGAAAACTATGCACGTTATTTAACAGGACAAGAAGCAGGTGAAACACCGTATTCCTTGATGAATTATTTTGAACAAATTGGAAAAGACTTTTTACTAATAGTAGATGAATCTCATGTGTCCTTACCTCAATTTCGTGGAATGCATGCAGCAGATAGATCTAGAAAAGAAACACTTGTTGAATATGGGTTTCGATTGCCATCAGCATTGGATAACCGACCGTTGCGATTTGATGCGTTTGAACGAATGATTCCCCAGACCGTGTTCGTATCAGCAACGCCAGGGCCTTACGAGTCGGAACACAGTTC
>CAJXWI010000585.1 GCA_913062735.1 uncultured Arcobacter sp. | reverse complement strand
TGAAGGCTTAGAGCCAAGTATAAAAGTGATTCCACAAAAAACATGTGTATATCTCAGACTCAAAGGCTATAACGAGGCGAATCTTATAAAAGTATGGCAAAGACTATTAGCTTTTGCATATCAAAGTGACTTAAAAAATAATACTCATATTGGAATTTACCATGATAGTACTATTATGATTCCATACGAAGAGTGTAATTATATTGCAGCACTTGAAGTAGATGAAAGTTTTGAGTCAAACAACTCAATAAGTAAGTTAAAAATTAATGAGTCCATGTGTGCTATTTTTCATTACGAAGGTAAGTATGGAGATATAGAAAGGCTTATGATATATATTTATCAATATTGGATGCCAAGCAGTGGATATGAAGTTCTAACTTTACCTGCTTATGCAGTATTTACTCAAAATCACTATTTAGAAGAGAATGACACATTTATTTTAGATTTTCATGTTCCTATTAGAGTCGTTTAATTTCAAAAGAAATGCTGATTTGTATCTTAACTATAATTCAAAGTAAAAATATTTGCTTGTATTTCATGCGACTAAGTTGCATTTAAAGTTATTTTGTTAAGCTTTCATTTGTGCGACTAAGTTGCATAATGTATAAAGATAAACAAAAAGGATTATTCTTATGTCTAATTGTCCATATTGTGGGAAGAAAATAGCCATGAGTAAAGCTTTCTGCTCTAGAAGTTGCAAAGAAAACTATTTTCAGCTCGTTGCCATACAAATACCCAAACCCTTTTTTAAAAGAATATTTATATTTTGTACCCAAGAGCAAAGAGAGATTGAAATTGAGAACTTTGCAAGTAGACATGGGTGGAGACTTGATTTAGTAAGAAAAAGAATAGAAGAAGATGCTATAAAATTGGGTTATGACGTTTAAATTTAATGGAGAATATAACTACACATTTAATATATACTCTTTTGATAAAATCAAAATTGATATAATGATTTTTGGAGCTCCTATTTGAATAGACTTAAGTTTTTACTTGTATTCATTTTTATAGTTTTTGTAATTCTCCTTGCAAGGGTTTATTTCTTAAGCGTTAAATCAAATACCCATTATGAAGAGTTATCAAAGAAAAACTACATTAAAAAGTTATATGAAGTACCTAGTCGAGGCATCATCAGAGATCGAAATGGTGAAGTTTTGGCTATGAATAGACTTGGTTTTTCTATTAATATAAAACCTCACCTAAATTCATATAAGAAAAAAGATATTTTAGATGAGAGTATAAAACTTATTAACAAACATTTTCCAAAATATGAAACAAAAGATTTATATAAACAATATATGAAATATGATTCAAACTACAATCACAATGTTGTAAAAATTGTTGATTTTATTACTTATGATGATTTTCTTGATAAATATGCACTTTTTAATTCTCATGATAATATTAAAATTAAATCAGAAGTAAAAAGAATATATCCCCATGGAAAGAATGGCTCACATGTCATAGGATACGTGGGTAAAGCATCTAAAAAAGATATAGAAAATAATGGCTTTTCACAATATAGTGGAGTTACAGGGAAAAATGGTTTAGAAAAATTTTATAATGATAAACTGCAAGGACAATTAGGTGTTAAAAGTATAAAAGTAAATGCACTAAACAAAGAAGTAGAAGTTTTAGATGAAAAAAAGCCTTCAACTAACAATGATTTAAATATTTCCATAGATATCAAATTACAAAAATATATTCAAGAAATATTTAAAGGTAAAAGTGGTGCTGTTGTTGTTATGAATGCGCAAAATGGAGAAATATTAGCAGCAGGTTCTTATCCTGAATTTGATAATAATATTTTCGTTGATGGAATAAAAGCAAAAGAGTGGAATAAACTAAGAAATGACTTCAATCATCCTTTTTCAAATAAACTCATAAAGGGGAAATATCCTCCAGGCTCCATTATTAAGATGGGTGTTGCCTTGTCTTTTTTGGAGAATGGTGTGAAAGAAAATTATACGGTTGATTCAGTTGGAGCCATAAAGATTGGAAATAGATACTTTAGAGACTGGAAACAAAATGGGCATGGTAAAGTTGATTTTGTAAGGGCTATTCGAGTCAGTAGTGATGAATTTTTTTATAAAGGAAGTTTGGAAGTAGGTATTAATAAAATCTCTAAAACTCTTTCAAAATATGGTATTGGAGAAAAAACTGGAATTGATTTATCCAATGAGCATTATGGAACAAATCCAAATAAATTGTGGAAGCTGGAGAAACACAAACTTCCTTGGTATATTGGGGAAACAGTTATCACTGCAATTGGTCAAGGTGAAATGTTGGTCACACCTATGCAAATGGCAAGATATACTGCATTTTTAGCAACTAGCAAACTTCCCCGTCCACATTTTTCTAAATATAACTATGAAGAACCTATAAACATTGAAACCAATAAAAAGCATATGAATATTATTAGAAAAGGAATGAGGCAAGTTGTTACAAGTACAGAAGGAACTGCCCGTAGACATACAAAGAACAGCAAAGTAGCAATTGCCGCAAAAACTGGAACAGCACAAGTTATAGCTATCCCCCAGTCTGAGAAAAAGAGAATGAAAGAGAGTGAACTGGAATATTATCATAGGTCACACGCTTGGCTTACATCTTATGGTCCATTTGAGGCTTCCCAAAAATATGTGGTAACAGTTTTAGTTGAACACGGAGGTCACGGTGGTAG
>CAJXWI010000584.1 GCA_913062735.1 uncultured Arcobacter sp. | reverse complement strand
TAATTAAAAGAAAGGGTGTAGATGATTTATTGAAATCTTTATCCGCTTTGATTTCAGATACTAGTTATGAACATGAAACTGTTCTAAATGTATGTGGTTCAGGGGCTGAATTTAATTATTTAGTAGCATTGTCAGATAAATTATCAATTTCGGAATCAGTAACTTTTCATGGCTTTACTGAAGAGCAAAAAATGTTGGAGTTGGTTCAAGCTAGTGATATTTTTGCGATGCCAAACAAAACAATTGATGGTGATTTAGAAGGGTTTGGACTTGTATTTTTAGAAGCAAATGCTTGTGGTTTGCCTGTTTTAGGTGGGAGGAGCGGTGGAGTTGTTGATGCTATTGAAAATAATGTATCTGGGTATTTAATAGACCCCTATTCAATTGTAGACATAACTAAAAAATTGAAACTATTAATTGAAAATCCGGACCTTGTAAAAGAAATTGGGCTTAATGGTTATAATAGAGCTAAAGATAAATTCACATTGGACCGTAAAAGAAAAGAATTTGAGTCAATTTTAAACAAAATGGTGAGTAGGTAGTATTTTGAGTATTAATGGCCGAATTAATAAGTTTAAGCATTATTTTTCAGCAAGCTTGTTAACGACTTTAGCGGGTGTTGTTACCTTTCCTGTTTTGACTAGAATATTAAGTAAGTCCGATTATGGTATATATAGTTTAATCCAAGCGGGGCAGCTAATTTTTGAAGCGATTTTAAAGGGTGGGGGGCAGTTATCGGTTTTGAGATTTTATCCTGAAATGATGAGAGGTGATGATAAACTTAAAAAACTATATATATCAAATATTTTTATAATCCCTATTGTATTTTCTTTTGTTATTACATGCATATTAATTATTGGAGTGGTTGTTTACAGTGTATACGTGGAGCAATCTTATATACTGATATTGGTGGCGGTAACTGCTCAGTCATCAATTGTATTGAGCTTTTATCATGCCTTAATGCAGGCATCCGGTAACTCAAAAATCGATGCTATTTCGGATGTTTTAAATAAATATTTATATCTAATATTTGTAATTCCCATAGTAATGTATTTCTTATCAAATTATTGGGGCGTTTATTGGAGTATTTGTGCAGCATCTTTATTCACTTCTTTCTTTGTTGTTTATTCTAATAGGAGTATTTTTCGTTGCTTAAAACTACAAATAGATCTAGCTGTAGTAAAGCGTTCGATTAAATACTCATTCCCTTTATTTCTAACAGAAATATCTGCAATATCCATGTCTTACGTTGATAGATTTGTTATGGGGTTTATGGATGTAGATATGGAGCTAATAGGAATATATGCAATAGGAATGGGGCTGGCTAATGTTTTTTTTATCCTAATTTGGAAAACCGTTCAGCCTTTAGTTTTTCCTATGATCAATGATATTCATGATAGTGGGGATATTCCTGGTGCACTTAAAAAATTAAGTGAGGCCACAAATTTTTATATACTATTTGTGATCTCGGTATTGGTCGGAGTAATGCTTAACAGCAGTGATTTCTTAATTATACTAAGTGGTACTGATAAAGTTGAAGCTTCAGTGTTTTTTACACTAGGTTTGACTATATTGTTATTTAAACTTTTAGGTAATTTTTTGTTTCATGGTTTCGAGTTAAAAAAAGAAACTGGTGTTATTTTTAGGTCAGAAGTTATTCTTGCCGTTTCAAATTTGCTTTTGAATATTTTGTTAATACCCATATTTGGGATGTATGGTGCGGTAATAGCCTCTTTAGTGTCTATTCCCCTTGGTTTGATATATAGGTTTGTAAAATCCACGAAAGAATATCGTGTATCAAAGCCACTTGATGGATTGTTTGGAGTTATTTTTCTTCTTATTTTGTACTGTTCTCTTCATAAGTATTTGGTTGTAGATAATTTTGATGGGGAATTTGTAAGGTTGTTATTATCAGTGCTTGTTTTTGTACTTGTTTTTTATATTGGTAAGAATGTTTGGATTAAAAAATTCAATAAAGTATTCTCAGGCTAATTAATGCTATAGGGTGATAGTTATTTTAACTAAATGAGAGTTGTTTTGTAAATAGAGGTTAATATGTCCCAAGTATATTGTAATATTAGTAAAATAAATATCTTTTCATATTAAATTAATTCAAGGAGGATGATAGATCTCTATGTAATAGCATTGCATAGAAAGTACAAGTTGATAACTTTATTGGCAATTTACTTAAGTGTAATTTTATATAATTAGTAACTAACAAATTATTACCACAAATGAATCGTAGATTAGATGTTAAGTGTAAATGTCTCCTGTGATTAGATTTTATAATATAGACGAATATGGATCACAAATGGACATTGTAATAGCACACAGTTTGGACGACTTTTTATCGCTACAAAGTGGCTGGGAGAAATTAAGTAAATTAGAAGTTCATAATGAGGATTATTACTTAAGTTTCAGCTGGTTTTACGGCCTACTTACTTGTTCAGATAGTCCTTCAGAAAACCTAAATATTGTTTCTATTTATGAAGATGAAGAATTAGTAGCAATCTTTCCACTTTGTATTAATACTAAGAAGTATCGAGGTACAAAATTTAAATCACTTGAATTTATCGGTAATATATACTCACCGTTAAGAGGCGCAATTTATTTAAAAGAAAAAGAAATAGATATAGCTAATGTTATTGTCGATTATTTACTAGATGCTAATATGGTCTGGGATATTCT
>CAJXWI010000583.1 GCA_913062735.1 uncultured Arcobacter sp. | reverse complement strand
AAAGAGAGTTTTTTAATATCATAAAAGATTTTACTTTCATTGTGATGGTTTTTTACGACATTCATTGTGTCTAAATATAACCATCCCAATTGAACCAGAATAGTTCTTCCGTTTTTTGCCCCAATACTTTTAATTCCTTTTAGAGCAGAATAAATTGAATTCATTCCTGAAGGAGACAAACAAAGGTTTTCTTTTTTTTGATTATAAGCCTTTGCGATGTTGTTTAATAAAACATCTTGTGCTGTATTTTCATCTTCATATAGAACTTCTTCATGTTTGTTTTTTAATAAACCCACGTTGTATAAATAATCTTGTGCAAAACGTGAGCTTAAATTACAGCCCACGTGTTGAATGAATTTAAGTACTTTTTGTAATTGACAGGTATTTTTAAGTACTAAAATAATCCCGAAGTTTTCATCAACATCAATGCTGTTATGAATAAAATATTTATCAGCAATAATTTGTACTGCTTTTGGTGAAGAGACTACAACTACTTCATAATCATCGCTTACGTTATATTTCTTCTTTATATATAAAGCCATTTGTTTTAAATAAGGATGCAAAATAAAGCGTGGATAAGCCGTAATGATTTGTTCTACAATTTGGGGTGTTTGTTCTTCATAATCGATTACATGCTGCAATTTTGGCATAGAAACCGAAACGGCATGAATATTATTTATAGGTATGCTTTGCCCTAAGGGAATTTCTTTAAAGATTTTTTTTGACATAGACTTCGCTTATTATTATAAATTTTGATATTTTTATGATTATACCTTTTTTTTAAATAATCATTACAAGATATTAAAAAAGTAAATACCTTAATTATTTACTCTTGTTTCTTTTTAGCGCTTTCATAAATAAGAAGTTCCTTTTTACGCTCAATTCCCCAAGTATATCCACTCATAGCACCTGATTTGGCAAGGACTCTGTGACAAGGAATTAAAAAGCCAATATGATTAGAAGCCAAAGCAGCTGCAACTGCTCTTGCTGCTTTTGGTTTATTAATGCTTTTTGCTAAATCCGTATATGAAGTTACTTTTCCATTGGGAATATTTAACAAAGCTTTCCAAATATTGATTTGAAAATTGCTTCCTTTTACATAAAGATTAAATTTTTTGTTATCTAAAAAAATATTGTTTAGATAATCTTGTGCTTTTTCATCATCTTTAATAAAAGTAGCCTTTTCCCAGATTTCTTTAAAGCGTTTATAAACGTCTGTTTCATTGTTATCAATAAAACCAAGATAAGAAACACCTCTTTTTGTAAAAGCAATTAAGGCTTCTCCAAAAGGTGTGGTTCCATAACCATAGGTAAGTTCTACATTATTTCCTAGTTCTTTATATTCTTTTGGTGTTACGCCTATGATTTTAACAAATAAATCATGTAGTCTTGAAGATGAAGATAAACCAATATCTAAAGAGGAGTCGAGAATACTTTTAGAGCCTTTGAGATGTTCTTTTGCATAATTAAGTGTAATGCTTTGTAAAAACTGTATAGGAGTTACGCCTACATATTCTTTAAAAACTCTAATAAAATGATACTTACTCATACCAATATAAGATGCTAAGGTATCAATATCAGGCTGATCTTTAAAGTGTTCATCCATATATTTTATGACGTGTTCCATTTTTTTATAATTTTCATTATTTAAAAATGTTTTATTTGTCATAAAATATCCTTTTATCGTTTTTTACTTATTTTTTAAAGCGTGAATAAACAGCATGTAAAAACACTCCTGCTAATAAACCCCAAAATGCAGATGAAATTCCAAAAAACGAAACCCCTGATACTGTTAATAAAAACGTCACCAAAGCTACTTCTTGATATTTAACGTCTGCACTTGCAATGCTAAGTGCATTTGAAATAGCAGGGAAAAGTGCCAATCCTGCAATACTAGCAACTAGTACTTTTGGAAGTGTAGCGAAAATAACTATAAGAGTTGACCCAAATATACCAATGAGTAAATAAAAACCACCAGTAGCAAGGCCCGCTATATATCTTTTAGATTTGTGCTTATTTGCTTCTTCTCCCGTACAAATAGCAGCTGTAATGGCTGCTAAGTTTAAACCATGAGAACCAAAGGGTGCTAAAATCAACGATATAAAACCTGTAAAAGAAATAAGTGAATTTACATTGGGTTTATAACCTGCTGCTTTAAGTACTGCAATACCAGGTACATTTTGTGATGCCATGGTTACAATAAACAATGGAATGGCCACATTTATAAAAGCAGATAAACTCCAAGATGGCTCTGTAAAAACAGGAAGAGCAACAGATACATTAATAGCGCTAAAACTCAAATCATTAAAAAACAAAACAGAAATAAAAAATATGTTAAATGCTCATATTTTTGATGGTGTTGCATTAACAAAATTTATTTATTGGATTAAAAATAATATTAATAAGATTAAAATCAGCGAATTAAGTGCCCAAAAAAAATTAGAACAATTTCGAAAAAAAAATAAAAATTACGTATCTCCAAGTTTCAATACTATATCTGGTTCTGGACCTAATGGAGCAATTGTTCACTACAGAGCAAACAGTAAAACAAATAGAACAATCAAAACAAAAGATGTTTATCTTTGTGATTCAGGGGGTCAATACCACTATGGCACAACAGATGTGACAAGAACTATCTGTTTTGGAAATCAAAATAATAATATAAAAAATATTTTTACAAATGTTTTAAAAG
>CAJXWI010000582.1 GCA_913062735.1 uncultured Arcobacter sp. | reverse complement strand
GTTATAGGAACTTCCTATCACTAGACTCATTAACTTAAACTGTGATTAACATCTCATGTTATCATTAACACTACATAGTTAGTTATATGTAGTGTATCTCAATTAAAATATCTTCTTTATCCTATCCAAAATATTAAATGATAAAACACCCATGAACTTAATAGCTCTATCTTACATATCAAAATTTTAAAATGAAAGCGGATATTTTCATTCGCTTTTCCATCCAACAAGTCAAAATAAATATCTTAAAGTTCTAATATTAAATTGAAAGGAGGCTGGTGAATGAAAGAGAAATTAAGAGCGTATAGTGTTGGATTATCAACTGTTTAGATCTATGTTAACAAAATAAACTTACACCTATAAAAGTAAGTCCAAAAGTAACTGTTTTGACTTTAAAGAAGTAGATAAATTCTTTAAAGGTAAATAATATTACACAATCTACTGTGTTGTAGATTGTGTTAAGAATAAGAGACAAGGAGATTGATATGGATATAAACCAATGTGTAAATGAAATTGAGATTATTTTAAAAAGCTCAATTTATAATCAAACCCAATATATCAATTGGTTTAAAAATCAAAATATATTAATCAAACTTGAAATCTTCAAAGAGAAAAGAAATCAGTTTTTTAAGTTAAAAGGTTCTGATATTGATAAAGAACTGCTTGATTATATCTCTTTTATTAAAAGTATTGAGAAATTTTATAATCAAGAGAGGTACTTAAAAAAGAAAAATAAGAATATGTCACTTGAAAATTTAAAAACCATTTCAAATCTTGAAATAAAAAAAATTAAACGTCCTAGAAAAAAAGTGAAATATGAACAAGTGCTTAATCGTTGGTCCACAGTTGAGAGAATGCGTCAAGAAAATGTAAGTTGGAGAGATATTGAAAGACTGTTCTCCTCAAAATACAGAATTGATATTTCTCATCAGTGGTTACGTCAAATATTTAAATCAGTTAACGGAGAGTAGGTGGATAATACATATTACATTGCTTGTTTTTTTATTGGAATATTCTTTTCCTTATTGATTATGAATTCATTAGTGAAATCAATTTATAAAAAATTGAAAAAGGAAATGAATGTTATTCAAGACGAAATGATTAACACTTTGAAACGACAGGCTAATGAACTTGTTATGTCCAATGAGTTCACAAAGAAGAAACTTGAAGACGATAAGAAAATGATTAAAGAATTAAATCTTATGTTAAAGGAGGTATATGAAAGTTTTACAGAACTAGAATCAGATATTTCAAACTTAGGTGATTTGGTTATTAATAGAAAAGAATTAGAAGCAGAAATAACCAAACTTAAAAAAATTTTAAAAAGGACCCAAAATGAACGCAAATAATAAGCATGAACAAGAATTAGATTTTCATCAAGATATAGCAGAAATAATTAATTGTACTAAACAAAATACACTACATATATATAGTGCATATTTTAATCTGACATCTAATTGCGGTATGTTTAATCATTATCAAGATGAAATTGAAACAAGTTTTTTCACAGAAAAAATTATCAGTGAAAATGTTAAACCCATTGATTTTTTTAATAATTTGAATAGAGAAATTAATGCTCTAAGTGTTGATGATAAAGAAAACTTACTTGAAAAAGTAAAAGAATTTGAAAATGAAAACTACAACCTTTCGAAGTACTATAATAACTTCGTAATGCTACAGCTATAGACATAAAGTTTAATACCTATCCCAGCTAATTATTTAGTTGGGATATTTATTTACTCATACAAAGGAATCTAATGAGAGGTAGCATATATTATCAAACAGCAGAACTTACTAAGTGCATTTTTAAGGAAGGTGCAAAAAAAATTGATAGAATAAATCCCAAACACAAAGACTATAAATGTGTTGCTTCTTACAAATCCATGGAAACCTATCGAAGTGTTTGGAACAATTTTTTAAA
Source organism: uncultured Arcobacter sp. (assembly GCA_913062735.1). Next base: position 772 of record CAJXWI010000582.1, on the reverse strand, counting down.
CTATGTCAAAGAACACTGGAGAATTAAGAACTGTGAGCTCATTACAAGTGAAATTTGCTCAGCCTATTTTGAGTATAAAGTGGAGTATTACCTTAAAAAACAGTATGCCACTAAAATTGTTAGTGCTCTAATGAAATTAGAGTTTGTACTAAATAAGTACTCCCAAGAGAAATATAATAATCCAATAGTGTATGATTTCAGTGAAGTAAAGAAATATCTCAAAAATTCACTTGCTAGTGGATACATAGCAGATAATTATCACTCAAGAACATACTCTAATGCACAATTAATTATAGAGAATTTAAAATCTGAAAATCATAGGCTTGCAGTAAGTATTCAACTACAAGGTGGTGCTAGATCAGAAGCAGTAACTTTGATAAAAAAAGAGCAGCTAAAAGGGTATGCAATAGATAAAGTCACAAATAAAACTATTGGAATCATTGAAACCAAGGAAAAGGGTGGGAAAGTAGGGGATATAAATATTACTCCACAAACTTATTCCGAACTAGAAAAGTATTTCGAAATAAATAAAGTTAATAGTTTTAGAATTAAGTATCAAAAATATGCAAATGATATTAAACTAGCATGTGAACTATCCAATGAACCATGTCATGGTTCACATGGATTTAGGTGGACTTTTGCTCAAAACCGAGTACGTGAATATCAAAACTATGGATATTCTTACGAACAGGCTCTACAAGGTACTTCCTGGGAAATGAAGCACTTTAGAGCTAATATAACGGAGCATTATTTAAAATAATTATTCTCTGAA
>CAJXWI010000581.1 GCA_913062735.1 uncultured Arcobacter sp. | reverse complement strand
TTGGTGTATAGCCATGTACAAGATGATTCTTATTCTCTAACCATTTTTTTGCATTTTCTTCACCATCTAAATATGCAATCAGAACTCTTTGTATATCTTTAGATACTGGAAACCCGAAATCAATTGATTCATCAATCTCTTGATTATCAAAAACAGCAATAAATCTTTTCCAAGCTTCTCCACTGGGACACTGGTCATGAAGAGTACCTAGATTTTTTGGTAATTCTTTCATGGCTTTAATACCACAATATTAGAACCTTTTTTATCTCTAGCTGATGGAGCAAGAATTCCATCATATCCGTTTCTTTTAGCCCATTCTCCAATTTTATGTGTTTTACTATAATCTTCATTTAGTGTTAAATCTTTCACTGTTATTCCTATTTGTTTTCTTACTTTTTGATCAGTTAAATCTAAAATATTACTTAATTTAATGTCTTTTTTAACTAATACACAATCTAAATCTACACCCCAGGGGTTGAATCTCCACTATTTACAACTTTTGAAACAAGTGATTTTGATATATTCAAATATTTAGCTATTTCAACTTGTGTATATCCATCTAAATAAGCTTTGAGTATAGCAGAGTTTCTTTGTTTCCTTATTGAAACATTGGTGAAATAGTCTTGCAATTCTTGTTCACATTTAATAATGATTGTATTATGTTCTTTTTCAATTTTTTGTTTCTGTTTTGTCTCAAGAAATTCAAAATCTTTTTGGCTTAATGGAACTTCTAAAAAATCTCTAAGTGTTTTAATATCAAATTGAGTTAACAGTATTGATTCTTTACAGCAAGAATAATATTTTTTTGATTTAAAAATATTATGAGACAATGTAAATGGGTATGTGCATATTTTTTGAGTAATATTTGCTTCTCTTGGATTGTTTTCTATGTATCGAATAAGTGTATATAAATAATCATCAGAGGTAATAAATTTAGATTTATATCTATCTTGCCATAGATGTCCACTTCGATTATATTTTCTATTAAAGTATTGAGAATAATTTGCGATTACAATACGCATAAAAGTTGATAGATTTTCTTTTTGAGTTTCAATTAATAAATGGTAATGATTATCCATGAGAACATAATCATGTAGTATTATTTTATGAATAATAGCCGTTTTGTTTATGATTTGCAAAAACATATCTTTGTCATTGTTGTGATTAAATACATCACAACGATTCACACCTCTGTTTATAAGATGATGATACCCAGCAATTTCTATTCTTAGACGTGTTGGCATGGTAGTCCTTTTTGTTTATATATTAAAATTATATATAAACAAACAAGAATGTTTAAATTTTATTACATATTGTAATAAAGTGGAGATTCAACCCCTGGGGTGTAGTTTTGTAGTTTTAACTGTTTTTATTCCTCCACCAGTTGCATGGATATCTTTATCTTGATTAAGAATTGTAAAGAACAAATAAGAATGTTCAAATTAATAATAAAAGTGGAGAATCAAGCTAGGAGTGTAGCTTTAATACGATAAGTCACTTGCAATATAAATTCTTTTTTCCAAGTCATACTTACACCAAAAATCCATTCTGCAAGCCCCATTTGTAAAGACTGCATCCATAATTAATATTGAATTTTCATAACCCACTCCACCATAATAAAAAGAAATATTTCCATTAACACATTCATTATCTTCTTTTTCTGGAAAATCAATACTAAATTGCTCTTCGCCTTTTGAATTAACAATCGAAGCAAGTGGCAGCTTATCTGATTTTTTATTTCTATAGAATATAATAAAGTTTTCTTCTGTATATTTTTGTATGGCATCAATTGCATATAGAGAAGTGTATTTAAATAATTTATTGTTATCATGCCAAAAAATAAATTTTTGATTTTCCTCTTTAACAGATTGCGAAGACTCCGAGTACAGGGACTCAGGTGAACAGTATAAGTCTAAAAGAATTTCAGCATACTTTTCAAGGTTTTGCATATTATCTATAAAAATAGTATCTAAATATTTAATTAAATCTTGATATTTAACTTCTAAAATATATTCCAAAATATTCTTAAGTATTTTAGAATATTCATCTTTGCTAGTCTGTACTCTCTCAATATTTGTATCTGATAAGTTATGAGATAAATATATATCTATCTCATGTAGTATTTCTTCCATTTATACAGTGCCTTTACTTAATATGAGACTGTTCCTCAAACTTTATTCTATATGCTTCACTAAATATCTTATCAAAAAGTTGATCTTGTTTATAAGTAAAACTTGCATACTGAGATATTGAAGCAGAAGCAAGGATTTTGTCTAAAACTTCTTGTATATCATCAGATTCTATACTAGTAGCCAATTTTTTAAAAAAAATGGCTGTTTCCATTTTTTTTGATTGTTCTAATTCAAGTGAAAATTCATTCAGTAATTTGTGTAAAATTTCAGTATTTTTAATCATTTAAAAGCCTTATCTGTTCGAATTATACTGGTTTTGGTTAAGTTTTGAATAACTGCTTGATAACCACCGCCTGGATAGCCTGTTCCTTGTTCAGCAGCTTTACCTTCACTAACCCAACTATTTTTAGGAACATTAAACTCAGTAACTTTATTAATTTTTACACCCCAGTCTTCTCTTATTGCTAAATCTTTACGTAGAGACAATTCGTTAGTATATTTTTTATCAGTTAACCAAGAAATTTTCTTACCTGTACGATTATCAAGACCATGATATTTGTAAATC
>CAJXWI010000580.1 GCA_913062735.1 uncultured Arcobacter sp. | reverse complement strand
GCATGCTGATGTTCTCTCACTAGTGGCTGTTTCAAAATCTATCGCTGCAAATAATTGCATTAAAATAATTGATCAATTTGATTTTGATATTTTTTTTGTACTTCATGTCTCCTAACTTTCATTGTGGGAGTCATTAGGTTATTTTCAATACTAAAAGGCTCATCAATAAAGATAAACTTTTTTATTTTTTCTGGTTGAGTTAAGTCTTTATTTAGTTCATCAATATATCTTTGAATATCTTCATCACTAGATTTACTCTCTGAGTTTAATACTAATAATGCTGCAATATAATTCTTTTGTTCACCAAAGACACAGGCTTGTTCTATCTCAGGAGATAAAGTTAATAGATTTTCAATCTTAGATGGTGCAATATTATCACCTCCTAGAGAAACTATTATATCCTTTTTACGATCTGTAATTTTAAGATAATTGTCCTCATCAAATTCACCAATATCCCCCGTATGGAGCCAACCATCTTTTATTGTTTGCTCAGTAGCTTCTTTATTATTCCAATAGCCCAGCATAAGGTTCTCCCCTTTAACTAATATTTCACCATCTTCTGCTAATTTAACTTCAACTCCAGGAAATATAGGACCAACTGTATCAACTTTTACTTTATTTAATAAATTGCAGCTTACAACTGGTGAGGTTTCTGTTAAGCCATAACCTTGTAAAGTCTTTAAACCAAGGGCATTAAGCGCCTCCCCTACTTGACTATCAAGAGGTCCTCCACCTGATATAAAAGCCTCTAACCTGCCACCAAAATTATTTTTTACTTTTTTTCTGACTAATTTATCTAATATTAGGTTAATTATATTTTCACTAAAACTTAATTTAATATTTTTAAATTTTTTTGTTCCTAGCTGGATAGTCTTATTAAATAAATTTTGTTTAAAATTAGACTGATTTTTCAGATTAATATTCATTTTTGCATGGAGATTATTATAAAATCTTGGAACAGCAGTCATTATATGAGGTTGTGCAATTTTTACTGTAGGCAGAAGTGTTTCAATACTTTTATTATAAAATACTTTTGCTTCTAAAATAATCTGAACAAATTGAACTGCATGTTCATATGAATGAGATAAAGGTAACCAAGTAAGAAAGGTTAAATCTGGACTCTTTATAGTTTTAAGAAGTTCATACGCTCCTTCACAATTACTTAATATGCCCCCATGACTTAAAATAACACCTTTCGGTAATCCTTGTGTACCTGACGTGTAAATAATGCAAGCTGGATCTTTGCGCTTAATTTCTTTAATTTTTTCTCTGTTATTATCATTATTGTCATCTGTTAAGTCATTTAAAAATACTAAATTTGAAATTGAATTATTTTCAAAATAATCAAAACATAAGATAAATTTGAAATTATATTTAACTTTTTCGCTGGCAGTTAAAATAGTCTGAAGTAATTTTTTATTTGAGACTATTAAACCAACAGGCTGAGAGTCATTTAAAATATGCTCAAAATCTCTTGAAGTATAAGTTGTATAGTTGGGGACACAAATAAGTTTATTAGACATTATAGCAATATCAGAGGCCATCCATTCAGGTCTATTTTCTGAAACCAATAAAACTCTCTCTAATTCACCTAAATATTTGTTTGCTAAAAAATTGTGTATTTTCGTTGTTAGATTTTTTGTCTCTAACCAACTCATTGAGATAACTTGATTGTTTGAGTCGAGTTTTAGTAAGTGTTGATTATTTTTGTTCTTATCTGCTTGAAAATAAAATAATTCTGGAAGATTATTAAATTTATTCATCTTTAATTATAGTTTCATAAAACTCATCCATCTTATTCATTAAATTTTCATCATAAGTTACTAAATGTTCATTCTCATCAACGAAATAACTACTTTTAGGTGAATTTGCTAATTTGTACATTTTTTCACCCATTCTAAATGGAACTATATCATCCCCTGTGGCGTGCATAATAAATATAGGGGAAATAACGTTTTTAATCTTTTTATCACTTAAATACTTATCTTTAAGCATGATTGAAACAGGAAGGTATGGATAATGAAATTTAGCAGCATCAATCATTGAAGTAAATGGCGCCTCAAGAATTAGACCCTTAAAATTATTATTCTGGGCTATTTCTATACTAACAGCAGTTCCTAAAGATTCTCCATAAATAATGATGTCCTTTTTAGAAATATTTTTTTCTTCAAGCCATTTTATAGCACTTCTAGCGTCATCATATAAACCATCCTCAGTAGGTTCACCATCATTACCGCTATATGATCTCCAAGAAATAAGTAAAATATTTTGGTCATATTTTGATAACTTGTTAATTTTATAAAATCTATTTTCAATAGGACCAGCATTACCGTGAAACATTAGTAATGTAGTTTTAGTATTAGATGGATGTTTATAAAAAATTGACCTTAATTTTATATTTGAGCTATTTTCAATAAATACTTGTTCCGCAGGGATGATTAGTAATTCATCGTCATAATTATCAATTTGAGGGACATAAAGAAGAGATCTTTGTTTTGTATAAACATAAAAGATAATTAAAAGGTATATAAATAGTAATATTAAGATAATCTTGATTGTTAATGAGTAATTCATTTAATTCTGTAAATAAACTTATCAAAATATCCTTGGGCAGATTGAGGAAATTTTTTTAATTTAGAAAAATTAATTTTTGATTTTTTATATTTATAAAAAATGTGGCCGATAGAAGGTATTTTTT
>CAJXWI010000579.1 GCA_913062735.1 uncultured Arcobacter sp. | reverse complement strand
TCGTCATTACATTTTGACACGAATTTATCTGTAACAGAAATTACAGGCTCTGAAACTTTTTTACACTTGTCTTATGACAATGAAAACTGGATTGGGTTGGTTCATGGAGTACATGATTTAGAATATGGTTCAAATTTAAGTCTTTACTTAGATTTACGACATATTTTTATATTTCAAAAAGATGGTGATTTATTACAAACTGCCTCTTATGTAACAAACAGATAGAAGGAGAAAATTTATGGCTAGAATAACTCTTTCAAACTTGGCACATTCTTATGTTAAAGATCCACAAAATGACAAAGATTATGCTTTAAGAGAATTAAATCACGAATGGGAAGATGGTGCAGCATACGCTTTACTTGGCCCCTCAGGTTGTGGAAAATCGACTTTACTAAATATTATTTCAGGAATTGTTACACCTTCTCATGGGCGTATTTTATTTGATGAGACAGATGTAACTTTTGCAGATACGACGGATAGAAACATTGCTCAAGTTTTTCAGTTTCCAGTTGTATATGATACGATGACCGTTCAGCAAAACCTTGAGTTTCCTTTAAAAAATAGAGGAAAAGACGCTAAATATATTGCTCAACGAGTAGCATCAATTGCGCGTTCAATTCAAGTTGAAGATATATTACATAAAAAAGCACAAGGTTTAAGTGCCGATCAAAAACAAAAAATATCTTTGGGCCGTGGAATGGTTAGAGAAGATGTAAATGCAATTTTATTTGATGAACCTTTAACAGTAATTGATCCTCATATGAAATGGGAATTAAGAACTCAATTAAAAGCGTTGCATAAAGAACTTAAACATACTATGATTTTTGTAACCCATGACCAAACAGAAGCACTTACTTTTGCTGATAAAGTGGTTGTTATGAATGTTGGAGAAGTGGTTCAAATAGGAACACCTCAAGAACTTTTTGAAAAACCTGCTCATACTTTTGTAGGTTATTTTATAGGCTCTCCGGGTATGAATATTATTGATGTAGAAATTACAGGCAAAGAAGCAACACTTTTTGATGCAAAACTTGAATTAAATCAATCTTACTCAAACTTAAAAGGCAAGTTAGAACTTGGAATCAGACCTGAATTTATGGCTTTATGTGAAGAAGGTTGCGGTATTAAAATTGAAATAATTAGAATTGAAGATGTTGCACATCATAAAATTGTACGTGCTCGTTATGATAATAAAGATATTAATATTATTGTAGAAGAAGATGTAATTATTACAAAAACAATGAACAATATGACTTTTGATATGGATAAAGTAAACATTTACGAAAATTCATGGTTAGTAGAAGGAGAAAAATTATAATGAAAAAAACAGTCAATCAAAAAGCATGGTTTTTAGTTTTACCCGTACTTTTACTTGTTGGGTTTTCAGCTGTTATTCCTTTAATGACTGTTGTTAATTATTCTATTCAGGATACTTTTGGAAACAATGAGTTTTTTCCAGTAGGCCTTGAATGGTTTGAAGAAATTTTGCATTCAGAGCGTATTCATGATGCATTGGGACGACAAATTTTATTTACAAGTATTATTATGGCTATTGAAATTCCCTTAGGAATTTATATTGCATTACAAATGCCTAAAGGTGGAGTTTGGGCTTCTGTATGTTTGGTACTAATTTCACTTCCTTTATTAATACCTTGGAATGTAGTGGGAGCTATGTGGAATATATTTGCTTTACCTGACATTGGTTTCTTAGGGCACTCATTAAATGCTTTAGGTTTTGATTATAACTTTACTCAACAGATAGGCGATGCATGGTTTACAACTATATTAATGGACGTATGGCACTGGACGTCGTTAGTAGTTTTACTTTCTTATGCAGGATTAAGATCAATTCAGCCTGCTTATTATCAAGCTGCAGAAATTGATGGCGCAAGTCGTTGGGCGGTTTTTACTAAAATTGAATTACCTAAAATGAAAAAAGTATTAACGATAGCAATACTTTTAAGATTCATGGATAGCTTTATGATTTACACAGAACCTTTTGTATTAACAGGTGGTGGACCAGGAAACGCAACAGCTTTTTTATCAATTGATCTAGTAAAAATGGCTTTAGGTCAATTTGATTTAGGACCAGCTGCAGCAATGTCATTAATTTATTTCTTTATAGTGCTTTTAGTTTGTTGGGTGTTTTACACATTAATGATGAGAAATGAGGAGAAATCATGAAGAAAGCTAAGTGGTTAGTTCCTACAATTTATATCATTTTCTTAATGTTACCGATTTACTGGTTGTTGAACATGTCATTTAAAACAACAACAGAGATTATTAATACTTACACTCTTTGGCCGCAAGAATTCACTTTAGAAAATTATAAGAAAATTTTTACTGATAGCACTTGGTACAATGGTTATTTAAATTCAATTTACTACGTTGTAATGAATACCGTGATATCAGTTGCAGCTGCTTTACCCGCAGCTTACGCGTTTTCAAGATATAAATTTGTTGGTGATAAACATTTATTCTTCTGGTTATTAACTAATAGAATGGCTCCACCTGCAGTATTTGCCTTACCATTCTTTCAGTTTTATTCTTCAGTAAACTTATTTGATACTCATGTGGCTGTAGCTTTATCACATTGTTTATTTAATATTCCTTTAGCAGTTTGGATTTTAGAAGGATTTATGTCGTCTGTGCCAAAAGAATTAGACGAAACAGCTTATGTTGATGGCTATTCATTCTGGAGATTTTTC
>CAJXWI010000578.1 GCA_913062735.1 uncultured Arcobacter sp. | reverse complement strand
TGGCTTTGAAGTATCTTCTAAAATTATTTGAAGATACTCTCTGAAGAACTTTGTTGATTTTACTTCACTTAAAGACTCTATTTGAGTTTGCAGTTGATAGTTTACGAGTTTCATCATTTACACCTATGCTGCCATTGAATATGTTGGCATTTTTAAATCTGCAATCATTTGTACAGTTGAGAACAACTCTTTATTTAATTTCAAATTTGTATCAATTGCAGTAATTGCCTTTGACGTAAAAGATTTATTTGTCTGTTTGTTTTTACCTTTTACCCCACCTCTAACCATTGCTTCTTGGACACGATTAAATATAGTCCAAAGTGAGGGATCTTCATCTTCTAGTCTATTTACTTGTAAAAACTCATTTGAATCAACACTATGGATATCTTTATCAAATCTAATATCTATTGCTGCCTTCGCAAGTGAGTGTTGTTCCAATGAAGACAATTGAATTGATTTAAACTTTTCAATTTCGGTTTTCATTTTTGGAATATAAGAAGTTACTTCATTTATTGCATCATATACTTTGGAAAGATTAAATCCTGAATGAATAATTGAGTGATGAGAAAACGTTTGTGATGGAACTACGAGCATATTTGAGCAGACGATTCTAAAGAATGCCAAATCTACAATAAAAGATGATGTTCTATTGTGGGAGTTTGTTAAAACTATATCAGCATACTCATCATTTAGGGTAGGGCGAAGAAGATTATCAATATTTCTAAATTGTATTATATGCTTCTGATAACCTTGATTGTTGATGTCTCTTACTTTACTCTCACTTGCCATTATGGGGTAATATCCTGCTTCTTTAAATGTATTTAGTACTGAATGAGTTGGAACAAATGCATAACGCGATGAAACGCCTTGGATAGGAGCTTCATTATAAACTGATGGCGCACTTATTCTAATTTGTTCATTACTTAATGGTTTGATTTTTTGTGACATGTTTTGTCCTTGATATTTTTGTATTGTTTTTGGTTGAAAGCATGAGCTAAAACTTATTCTTCTTTTAAATGTTCGTCCATATATTCTTGAAGTATTTTTACAGAAGCTAATAAAATAGCAATTACTATTGTTTTTTTCATTCATACACCTTTCCATTATTCAGAGTTTCCATACAGATTTTTTATATGCACTGTTTCTCAGAAATAAGCTTACTTCTCTAAGCAATATGTCCTTTATAACTTGGGGCTTTAAATGGGTTTCTTTTTCACTTGTATTCATAATTACCTCCATAATTAATTTTTGTTGGATAGTGAGACCTCTACCTATATGTCATTTATTTAATATATGATTGAAAAAAGTTCTAAACTAAGATTAATTATGAATATTATTATCTTTTATAAATTATAGTGAGTATGCCAAGTATTAAATTATTTTAAATTTACAAATGTATTAAAAATGTGACATAAACTACGACGTAAAGACTGAAGTAAGGCGTGTGTAAGTGATAATAGATTTTATGTAATTTAAGATATATCAAAAATTATTAAGATAAAATAATTAATAACTTAGTTTACTATTATCTTAAGTTTAGAGAATAAACTAAACAGATAGGTTGTTTATTTATTATTCACCATTAAAGACTTTTAAATCAGTGAAAAAAAGATAATAGTGTTATTCAAAATAATTTGCTAGATAATTTCTATCTGTATCTATATAAAAAGATAACTGAAGACAAGTAATTTGAATTGAAAATACGTCACTACAAGATGATTTGAAAGATAAAATCAATCACTACGATTTTACTAGAGAGAATGAATTCTTACCAAAGGTGTAGTATTGAGCAATAAACTTACAGAAGAAAAATTAGAACAAGTTTATATAGAATCACTTAATTGTGAATATAGTAAATATCAAATAGTTGAAAACGTTTATCCTCTTATTACAAAGTATGAAGTATTTAAAGAGATACTAGAAGTGGTTGAGAATTTTATTATGAGTATAAAACAAAGAATTGAAAAAATTACAAAAAATTTGGGAGCTATATGAAACCAGTACTTGGAAATATTACAATAAATCATGTTAATCACCTACGGGAACTGATTAAAAATTATACTACTGATACTATTTTAAAAGAATATATCCAGAACGCTGATGATGCAGGTGCAACAGAATTAATAGTTACTTACGATAAACAAACATATCCCGAACTTTTTGGTAGTCAGTTTGAAGATGTTGCTTATCCTTCTTTATTATTAACTAATAATGCAAAGTTTAATGATAGTGATTTTGAAAGTATTTTAGAACTTCATGCCGAGAATAAAATTGAAGACTCCTACTCTACTGGTCGATTTGGGTTAGGGTTTAGATCAAGTTACAGCATTACAGATTATCCAAGTATTTTTTCTTCTAATAGAATTATTTGGCTAGACGACTTACAAAAAACTATTTGTAAAGGAACATCATCTACCTATGGCATGTGGTATGAAGAAAGTTTTTCTAATATTGATGAGTGGCTTAATACATTTAAAACTGCAGGCTATGACGAATCTGTTCCCTTTGAAAAAACAATATTTCGTTTACCAATAAGAAGAAAGGAAAAAGATTTTAATCATCCACTTAGTACAGAAGTATTTTCATTTGATAAGTTTTTAATATGGTGCGATGAATGGCGGGATAATGCAAGAGATCTATTATTTTTAAGAAATTTAAATAAGCTTGTATTACAAGAGATACAAGAAGATGGTAAAACTATTATTCAT
>CAJXWI010000577.1 GCA_913062735.1 uncultured Arcobacter sp. | reverse complement strand
TATCGGATATCTTCTTCAGGTTATGAATATTTTGTAAGATGATATTTGTATCTAGTACATAAACTTTTTCTTTCATACTAAAAGTATATCAGATAAATATTACGTAAAGATTACATGAATAAAATTTATAAAGTGAGAAGTGAATCCCAATTTGAAGGAGATTCACTTAAAAGATGTATGATTAAATTACTTTTAACGTGAGATAAACAAAAGTATCTACAAAGTTTTTATTGTAAGTCATGATATTACTAATAGCCTTTTTGTCCTTACGAAGCATGTCTTGTTGTTTTGGGTCATCATAAAAATGTAAAGCTATTTCATCAATTTTTTCTATACCAACAGAACTTTTTACAGCAATTTTTTTATCTGTTTTGAATCCATATTTATCCAAACTGGCATCCACTTCTTCTAATATATTTAGTCTATTTACATTTCCATCTAAATAACGACTCAGCTTAAGAATATAGAGTCTTTCTTTAAGAGTAGTGTGTGACGTTTCAGAAAAAATATTTGCACCAGATAAAACTTGTACTGTGTTAATGGCTTTATTTCGGATGTCTTTATATTTTATATAAGTAGGGTCATTTTTTAGTTTTTCAATACCGTCCTTTGTATCAAAGTGCATAAATACAACTCTATTAGGCATACCAACCTTCAATGGTCCTTGAGGTTTTTCAATCACTTCTAATTCCCTGGATATTACACCACCAGCTTTTGATAAAATATCTTTGGTTTTATTTCTATACTCTTGATATAAAGCTTGATTTTTAACATCTATAAAAAATACACTGTAAAATTCTCTCTTTGAGTCGTTTTCTTGTGCAGTCAATGTTAATCCTGTAAATAGACTTAATCCAGCTAGTAATCCCAAGATACTCTTGTTTAATTTTGTTTTCATAATATTATTCCTTTAGTTTATTGTTTGATGATAGGAATCACCGACATAGTTTCGCTTGTAATCGTAATTTCAGCTAGATCATTAAATCTCCTTCTTTATTGAACATTCGGTAAAATAAACAGATATATTTATTGAACGTTCGGTAAAATAAAATTGCAAAAAAAATTATGCCATTATTTTGTACAATTTTTTGTGAATCTTTTCTGCATATTTATTATCATCATAAAGCCTAGAAAACATAATTGCACCTTCGAGCTCTTGTAACCAATCAATTGCTAGCTGTTTTGATTCAGCTTTATCAAATTTCAACTCAAATAAACTAGTTAATGCTTGTTTATATTCATCGAAGTACCCTTGAATAACTTCAGTAAAACTTTCGTTACTACTAGCAGTTTCAAGTATTATATTTCCAAAAATACATCCACCTGTTTGCCGTAAATGCACAACTTTTAAAATCTCCAGAAATTTGTCAATGCGCTCTATCATATTTAAATCCTGATTTCTTAAATAAGAAAATAGTCCATTTTTTGATAACTCATGCACATATAACAAAACCTCATTCATTAATTCTTCTTTTGATGAAAAATAGTGATATAGTCCACTTTTAAATATTCCACATTCTTTTGCAATTATTGCCATAGACGTATTGTGATATCCTCTTGTTCTAAACACTTGATAAGATTTTTCTACAATTTCTTGTTTTGTTATTTTAATTTTTGGCATGAGAGAAGTATATCTTATTTTTACCGAATGGTCAAGAAAATTAAACGTGAAGTTTTATATTTTTATCTTTACATATTCTTTAGATATAATTCTTCCATGAAAAAATTATTCAAACAAAAAGAAATTTTAATATATGTTTTTGCAATTGCTGTACCAATATCTTTCTCAATGTGGATGGCTTTATTAAACAATTTTGTAGTAGAAATGGCATCTTTTGATGGAGCACAAATAGGAATTCTTCAAAGTTTTAGAGAGATTCCAGGATTGATGGCTTTTACGGTGTTATTTGCTTTACTCGTTTTTGCACAACAACGCTTGGCATATCTATCTATGATTGTATTGGGTATTGGTACTGCGTTAACGGGTTTCTTCCCTAATGCGGTTGGACTTTATATCACTACTGTTATCATGTCTGTTGGTTTTCACTATATGGAGACTTTGAATCAATCTTTAACTTTACAGTGGATTTCAAAAGAAAAGGCACCTTTAGTACTTGGTAAAGTTACTGCTGTTCGAGCTTTTATGAGTATGTTTGTTTTTGGATTTATTTATATTTCAATGACTATTTTTAATTTAGAATATAAAACCTTATATATTATTGGTGGGGTGAGCACTTGTTTAATTGCAATTGCAGCATGGTTTTATTTTGATCATTTTAAAGAAGAAGTATTACAAGAGAAAAAAATAGTACTACGAAAGCAATATTGGTTATTTTATGTACTGACGTTTTTAGCAGGCGCACGACGGCAAATATTTGTAGTTTTTGCTGGGTTTTTATTGGTTGAAAAATTTAATATGCATGTGGAAGAAGTGGTCTTATTACTTATTGTAAATTCACTTTTAAATATGTATATAGGTCCAAAAGTAGGAAAGTTTGTTGCTCAATTTGGTGAGGGATTAACATTAAAAATTGAATATATTGGATTAATCATTGTTTTTACTTCTTATGCATTTGTAACAAATGTGTATGTAGCTTTGGGTTTATATATCCTCGATCATGTACTTTTTTCCATGGCTATTGCTTTAAAAACTTATTTTCAAAAAATTGCAGATCCAAAAGATATCGCATCAGCTTCTGCTGTTAGTTT
>CAJXWI010000576.1 GCA_913062735.1 uncultured Arcobacter sp. | reverse complement strand
ATAAACTTGAGAGTACAGGTAGTTCAATAACAGAAGGCATTGGAACAGGGAGAATTACAAAGAATTTCGATAAAGCGCTAGTAGATGATGCTTTTCAAACAGATGATACTGAAGCATTAAATATTGTTTATGATTTAATTGAAAAACAAAAGATCGTATTAGGCGGATCTTCAGGCATTAATATAGCTGGCGCAATAAAATTAGCTAAGCAAATGGGTCCTGGTAAAACTATCGTTACTATCTTATGTGATCACGGAAAAAGATATGCCAGCAAGATATTCAATAAAGAGTTTTTAAAAAGTAAAAATTTACCTATACCAAAATTTTTATAATATTTGACTTAAAAATAGTTTTGTACGATCTGATTTAGGATTTTCAAAGAATTCTTTTGTTTTAGCTCTTTCTACAATTTTACCTTCATCCATGAAAATCATGTAATCAGCAACCTCTTTTGCAAATCCCATTTCGTGTGTTACAACTATCATGGTCATTCCACCTTTTGCTAAATCAACCATCACATCTAAAACTTCTTTAATCATTTCTGGATCTAATGCAGATGTTGGTTCATCAAATAACATTATTTTAGGTTCCATACACAAAGCTCTTGCAATTGCAGCACGCTGTTGTTGACCACCTGAAAGTTGTCCAGGAAACTTTAATGCCTGATCATCAATTTGAACTCTTTTTAAATTATTCATTGCTATTTCTTCGGCTTGTTTTTTTGGAAGTTTTTTAACCCATATAGGTGCCAAAGAACAATTATCTAAGATAGACAAGTGAGGAAATAAATTAAATTGTTGAAATACCATCCCAACTTCAGCTCTTATTTTTTCAATATTTTTTGTACTTTCAGAAAGTTCTGTGCCATCAACAATAATATTTCCCTCTTGATGCTCTTCTAATCTATTAACACACCTAATTAGCGTTGACTTACCAGATCCAGATGGCCCACATATAACAATTTTTTCTTGTGGGGCTACTTCAAGATTAATGTCCTTTAGAACTTGAAACTTATCAAACCATTTATTTACATTTTTAAGTTCAATTATTTTTGACATAATTATCTTTCTGTACTTAATTTTTTCTCTAAATTTTGACTGTATCTACTCATTGCATAACATATTACCCAGAAAACTAAACCTGCAAATACATAGCCTTCCATTGCCATTCCAAGCCATTTTGGATTAGTTTTTGCTAAACCTATCATACCTGCTAATTCCATCAACCCTACAACGAAAATTAATGGTGTATCTTTCACTAAAGCTAGAAGAGTATTTGCTATACCAGGTATCACTAATTTTAGCGCTTGAGGCAATATTATGAGTGCATTCATTCTCCAATAACCCATTCCTAAAGACTTAGCAGCTTCATATTGACCTTTTGGTAAAGCTTGCAATCCTCCTCTTACAACTTCTGCCATATAAGCTGCCTCAAATAATGTAATTGCTATCAAAACTCTAATTAATTTATCAATAAAAGTACCATCAGGTAGAAACATAGGAAACATTACAGCTGACATAAATAAAACTGTAATTAAAGGAACTCCTCTCCAAAGTTCTATAAAACCTATAGAAATATATTTGATTGCTGGTAAAGAAGATCTTCTTCCTAGGGCTAAAATTACACCAATTGGAAAACAAAAAAGTATTGCAAAAGCAGAAATAATAAAAGTTAATGAAAGGCCGCCCCAAGCAGCACTTTCTACATACTCAAGTCCAAAACTTCCACCTGAAATAAGTTTAATTCCTAAGAATGGAAAAACAAAAACCAAGAATAAGATAAAATATTTTTTAAGTTTTTGAGATACGAAAAATGAAACTCCGACAACAGCAAATAAGATTAAGAAAGCAGTATTTATTCTCCATTGTTCAGCATCAGGATAAAGACCGTACATAAACCTATTAAACCAAACTTTTATAAAAACCCAACATGCACCATCACCTGTACAATCATCTTTTGAATTACCTACAAAATTAGCCTCTAAAATAAACCAGTCCAACATTGGAGGAATGGATTTTATGATAATAAAAATTGTGAAAAGTGTTAATAAAGCATTAAAATTATTAGAATTTATATTTTTATTTAAAACATCTAAAGAACGAACACCGCTAAATTCAATTCTGATAAGGTAAAATCCAATAAAGCCTAATATCAATGGTAAAAAATAGCTTAATTGAGAAGGTAAAAACCCCATTAAATTAAAATTAAAAAAGGCATTAACAAAAACATCTAAAAAACTTAAAGAGACAAGAGATAAACCTATAGGAACATAAGTTTTAATATTATCTTTTGAAGGTTTTGCAATTAAATTCATTATTTTTCCTTTATTGCCATTTTTTTATTGTACCAATTCATAAATATTGAAATTGAAATACTTAAAGTTAAATAAGTAAGCATAGTTATTGAAATTATTTCAATAGCCCTACCCGTTTGCATTAAAGCAGTTCCCGCAAAAACTAATACAATATCTGGATAAGCAATAGCGGCCGCCAATGATGAATTTTTTGTTAGATTTAAATACTGATTTGTAGTTGGTGGAATAATTATTCTCAATGCTTGAGGCATCACTACAAGTTTTAAAATTTGATTTTTATTTAATCCTATACTTGCTGCAGCTTCTTTTTGACCTTTACCAACACCCAAGATTCCAGCTCTTACATTTTCTGCAATGAATGTAGCTGTGTACATTGATAAAGCTAAAGCTAGTGCAATT
>CAJXWI010000575.1 GCA_913062735.1 uncultured Arcobacter sp. | reverse complement strand
AGAAAATCCAAAAATGTTAAAGAAATTTGTTTATTGTACTGGAATTACAACAGTTTTATTTATAATCATTTACTTACTAATGAAATTTGAATATTTAAATTTAAGAAATATAATCACTTAGAATGTATATTTCACAATCATTTATTCCAATTTTAAAAAACAATCCTTCAGAAGCCAAAATAAAATCACATCAATTAATGTTACGTGTGGGAATGATTAAACAATCATCAGCAGGAATTTACTCTTGGTTACCATTAGGTTTCAAAGTAATGAAAAAGATTGAACAAATTGTTAGAGAAGAACAAAATAAAATCGGAGCTCAAGAAATTTTAATGCCAACCATACAATCAAGTGAAATATGGAAAGAGAGTGGGCGCTACGAGGACTACGGTGAAGAAATGCTAAGAATAAAAGATCGTCAAAATCGTGAAATGCTTTACGGCCCAACCAATGAAGAACTTGTAACAGATATATTTAGAGCATCAGTTAAATCTTATAAATCTCTTCCGCAACTTTTATATCATATTCAATGGAAATTTAGAGATGAGATTAGACCACGATTTGGAATAATGAGATGTAGAGAGTTTTATATGAAAGATGCTTACTCATTCGATATTTCTGATGAGGAAGCTTTATTTTCTTATAATAAATTTTTTTTATCTTATTTAAAAACTTTTAAAAGACTTGAACTTTCTGCAATTCCAATGGCTGCTGATACAGGTCCAATTGGAGGTAATCTTTCTCACGAATTTATAATTTTAGCTGAGACTGGGGAAAGTAAAATTTTTACAGACAAAAGAATTTTTGACTTAAACAGTGATGATACTCAATTAGAAAAATCCTCTTTAGAGGAAATGGCAGATCTAGTAATCAAATCGTTATTAAGTCGTAATTATATAATCGAAAGAATCTGATTATGAAAAAGGTAGAAGTTTCACTAGAAAACCGTTCCTATGATATTTTAATAGATGAAAAAAAGCTAAAAGATAAAGATGCTTTCAATTTTCTCACTACAAATGAAAGAGTGAATAAAATAATTGAAAATATAAATAAATATGGAGTTGATAATGGAAGGACAAGGGGGTTGGTTTTTTGTTCGAGTGTAAAAGAAAGTGAAATACTATCAAGAAAATTTAATTTGAAAGGATTTAAAACAATCTCATTATCAGGCTCAAATACTGAAAATGAAAGAGAGAATGCGATTGAATTACTTGAAAGTGAAAATAATGATAATTTAGATTACATCTTTACCGTTGATATTTTTAATGAAGGTATTGATATTCCAAAGATAAATCAAATTGTAATGTTAAGACCTACTCAATCTGCAATAGTTTTTGTTCAGCAGTTAGGTAGGGGATTACGAAAAACTGAAAATAAGGAATATTTAACTGTAATTGATTTTATTGGTAATTATAGTAATAACTATTTAGTGCCAATAGCTCTTTATGGTGATACTTCGTATAATAAAGATCACTTACGAAAAGCTTTATCCAAAAACATAATTCCAGGATCCTCAACTATCAATTTTGATAGAATTTCTTTAGAGCGAATTTATAAGTCAATAGATTCTTCAAATATGCAATTAAAAAAAGATTTAATTAATGATTACAAACTATTAAAGTATAGATTGGGACATATCCCTATGATGATGGACTTTATTAACAATAAATTTAGAGATCCCTTTACGTATGTTAATTATTCTAAATCATATTTAAATTTTGTATTAAACATGGAAAATACAATAAGAAACGATTTTGGATCTAATTTAAGAGAATTGAAATTATTAGAATATTTGTATTTGGAAATTAATAATTCTAAACGTATAGAAGAAACTCTAATATTAAAACTGCTACTTGAAGAGCAAGAGTTAGATTTAGAAAAACTAAAAAATATTATTCATAAAAAATATAACTATCTAACAAGTGATAAAACAATATCTTCATCATTAAATAATTTGCATTTGAACTTTATTACAGAAAAAGAAGATAAAAAACTAATTGGTGTTGGAGATAAATATAATTATAAACTTGTATTTAGAAAAAAAGAGAAAGTTTATATAGGTGCAGACTTACATCAAATTTATAAAAATGATATATGTAGAGAGTTCCTTATAGATAGTATAGGTTACGCTATAAATAAATATAATAAAAAACATATTGAATCTGCTCTAAATCATGGCTTTCATTTATATCAAAAATACTCAAGAAAAGATGTATTCAGAATACTGAATTGGGAGCAAAATCCACTCGCTCAAAATGTTGGAGGTTATGTAATAAGTAAAGATAAAACCAACTGTCCACTATTTGTTAATTATCACAAAGAAGAGGGGATAACAGATACTACAAAATATGAGGATAGTTTTATTGATAACACTACATTTACATGGATGTCTAAAAGTAAACGTAAATTAGAAAGTCCAGATATTCAAACAATTAAAAATAATAAAAATTTACCTTTAATGATAACTGGAAACCAAAACTTAAAACCAATAAATTATTTTGAAGAAAGAGGGTCTGCGCAATGTAAAAGCTCAGTTATTTTTGGTGGTATGCTTACAAATGGAACTACGATAATTAGAGCAAAAAAATCTAGAAACCATACTGAACTATTATGTAAATATTTAAAATTACCTATAACTGTAAAAAAAAGTAAAAATTATGACATTATTAAAGTTAAAAAAGCAAAGTTAATTAAACCACTTAATTATAAAATCCCA
>CAJXWI010000574.1 GCA_913062735.1 uncultured Arcobacter sp. | reverse complement strand
TTGGAGAATTGATACTAAAAGTTTTTGAAAGATACAATGATTCTTTTGAAAAAGAGGATATCTTTATTCAACTTTCAAAACCAGATTCGTTTATTGTTACACATATAGAAACTTTTATGAGAGATATCTTTAACAATCTTATAAGTAACTCACGAAAAGCATTAAAAAATGTTGCTAGAAAGCAGAAAACTATTAAATGCACTGCATATAAAGAAAATGATGAGTTCATAATAATTTTTTCTGATAATGGTTCAGGGATTAATGATGATATAAAAGAAAAAATTTATGATAGATACTTCTCTACAACAAAAGAAGAAGGCGGTGCAGGAATAGGTTTACACGTCGTAAAAAATAATTTAAAAACATTAAATGGTACTATCGAGTTAATAGAGAGTGAATTTAAAAATGGAAGTACTTTTAAAATAATAATACCACTAAAGAAAGAAGATTTGCATGGTTAATATAGTATACATAGATGATCAAATGTTTAGTACTCCAGAAAGTTCTTATGAAGACTTCCTTGATATATGGAGAAACAATTTAAAAGATGTTTCTATAAAAGAATTTGAATTATTTCTTTTTGATGATCCTGAAAGTGGCATTAATAAAATCAAATCTTTAGGAAAGAATACAATAGTTTTGTTAGATATACAGATGGATTTAAGAAAAACAGATGGGGCAGAAGTTTTAAAAAAAATACGAGATGAGAATGTTACTTGTCCAGTTATTGGTTATTCTGGAAATAAAAATAGCGATAAAAATCAAAAATATCTTATCCCTTTATTGGAGAATGATTTGTTTGGATATGTTCAAAAAAAAACTGGGAATGAACCTGAATTAATTGAAACGATAAATAAGGCTATAGAAAAGTTTAAAGATAATATACCTTTAGAATTAGGCGATGCACTAAATGAATATCTTGATAGAAACCCTCAATTTAAAAGTACAAAAGTGACATTAAAAAGAAATGGTGAAAATAAAGAAGTGTCTTTTTCGGAAATACAGGATCATATGAACAAAGGAACAACTTTTGGTAAGGATTATCAAAAAGCAATTTATAAAATAGCTTTTGAAGATTTTAAAGAGAAAAAAAAAGTGATTAAATGAAAGATATATTAATAGTATCTTACGAATGTGATAAAATAGGTAATTACTTTAAACTTTGTAATCAAAATCTACAAGATTTCATAAAGTTTAAGCAGTTTAACATGAATATACATTGTACTCATAACATGAATAATAGAGAGAGTCTACATAGTAAATTAGAAGAATTTTCTGATGACTATATTGTTAGTATCTATGCTCATGGAGAAGATGATAGGATCAAAAATAATGAAAATGAAGATTTAATTAATATTAGTGATGCTAGAACTCATTATAATAATGCAATTGTATATTCAACAGCTTGTTATTCTGCAAATAAGCTGGGTGTACAAATGCATGCTTATAATTGTAAATTATTTTTTGGTTATATAAAAAAATCTTATATTGTATCGATGTATAAAGATACTTTTATTGAACTTGATAATTTTGCTTTGAAAGAAATTTTAGATAATTCAAATATTGACCCTACGCTACTATGTGAAAAAATTAATTCTATTTTTGATAATAGAATTGAAGAAATGAAAAAGATTAATCTCATGGTGGCTCCTTTTATTATGCACAATAAAGAGTCTTATAAAATATATAAGAATCAAAAAGAGTATCCTAGTTAAATAAAACATCATCATCAAATGTTTAAATTTACGAATCGTTAGTAATATATCAAAAATCCGAGGTTAATAAAGGAATAATTGAATAAATGGTAGCAGATAATAAACGACTAGAGTTAAAATTAATTGGTGAGTTACTAGATAAAAATTTTTTTATTCCGTCATATCAAAGAGGATATAGATGGGGTGAGCAACAAGTGGTAGATTTATTAAATGATATCTTAGAATTTTCTCAAACTAAGGCAAAGGAAGAGTTTTATTCACTCCAGCCAATTGTTGTATTTAATGATACTAGTATGGTTAATAATTATGAAATTATTGACGGTCAACAAAGAATCACAACCATATATATTATTTTTAAGTATCTAAGAGATTTAACAGAAGATTTTGTACAATATAAAGAGGAGATAGAAAACTTAAAAAGTATATTTGGGTTTTGTCTCGGTAATCTTGAAAAATTAAAAGAAAAAATTAATTTAACTACGATAATAAAATATGCGTCAAGAGACGAAATAGGTAAAAGTAGTCAGGAATTTTTAAATAATGATATTTCACTAGGTATAAATAATAAAAATCCTGATTTTTATTATATGAGTACTGCGTATCAAACAATAAAAAGTTGGTTCCAGAATAATAGTATTAATTTAGATTTGTTTGTAGATACTCTTAAAAATCATACCCAAGTGATATGGTACGAGATTAATACTATTAATGAAGATGAAAAAACTAGAATTTTTTCAAGACTCAATATAGGTAAAATTGAACTCACTAATGCGGAACTTATTAAAGCATTATTACTACAAAATGAAAATAATTATAAAAGGCAAATTGAATTAGGTAATGAACTTGATAGAATAGAGTATAGTTTAAGAGATGATAAGTTTTGGTCATTTACAACAGATACAAGTAAAGAGACAAGAATAGATTTGATTTTTGAACTACTTGCGGATAAATATAAACAGGACTTAGACTATTCTTATTTAAATAAAATAGATAAAAAATATGACAA
>CAJXWI010000573.1 GCA_913062735.1 uncultured Arcobacter sp. | reverse complement strand
TATGGTACCTTTTCCAACAGAAGTATTTGTTAACAAAACACTATTAGAGGTAATCCAAACATCATCCTCTATCAAAATCTCCCCATATTCGTGTCCTTGTTTTTGAATTGGAACTTCCAAGGAATCATATTTATGGTTAGCAGCTCTTAAAACACAATTTGATGCTATCGCACAATCATTTCCAATAATAATTTTACCATTTGAAGCACCAAGTTGAGAGTTTGTGTTTAATCCGAAGTTATCACCAATTATTAGCTCTCCTTCGTTTGCAAAAATATAACTATTTTCTCTAAACACAACATTATTTCCTATTTCAATATTCTTAAAGCCTTTTATAGCAACGCCAGTTCCAATTTCGAAATAGCCAGCTTTTTTAAAAAGCGGTTTATACGCATAATATCTTATTCTTTTGCCCAATGATGTTGGGATCCAACTAAACATCCAGACATAAGTTTCTAAAATAACATTTATTAACTTTCTTAACACAAATAGCTCCAATTATATTTTTTTATATTTATAAATATCATACATATCATTTGTCAGAATTGTTATACAATTATGATTCTCGAAGATTAATCGATCCTTGGGGTTAACATATATAATATATAAAGTTTTATCATATTTTACTTTTAGCATATTTTTTACACAGATATTCATAGTAGCGTCGTCAAATGGGTTATAGAAAAAAATTACAGATATATCATTTGTTGGTATAAAATTAATTACGTTTTTGTTTAGAACTATTATATTGTTTTTATCATTATTAATTAATAAACTGATGTTATTCAAACATATCTGATATATCGCTACTACAGACTCAATCCCAATTACTTTCCTAAAACCAAATTTTTTTGCTGTTACTAGAGTTATTCCTTTACCACATCCGTAATCTACAAATATACCCTTTGTAATATCAGGTTCTAATACTTGTAATTCATTGAGAATAAATGTTAAAAAGTTACTCGAAGTATGATGAGAATAAGAAGAATACTTTTTATCTTTACCAGTCTTATGTTCTTTTTTAACAATCTCATCAGAAAAATCAACTTTTTTTATCTTAAAATATAATATTTCGAAAGGTTTTCTAAAAATATAACTAATCCCATATTTTTTAATAGTTTTAAATATGAATATAATTTTATCTTTCATATAAAATATCTTTGAAAAAGCTTCTAAATTTTAAAATTTTTGAATTAATTTTTTGAACTTGTATATATGGTGTTTGAATTGCACCAAAAGAACGAACAAATCTTTCTACTGGTTCTAACATACTGCCTTCAAAATCAAATATTTTATTATTTTTTTCCGCAAATTTTATACCTTCGTAAATTAATAAAGATGTTGCACCACTGTTCCTATATTCTGGATTCCCACCACTCATAAGATAATAAACACTGGTATCATCCCAAACTAAATATATTGAGGCATGCACATTTCCATCTTTATCTTCAGCAAATAAAATCTTTCTACAATCTTTTTTTTTACATTCATTATCTATTTTTTCAATAAGTTCAAATGAATAAGTAGGCTTAATTTTCTGTCTACGAAAAGTCAACATATTAACTTCATAAAATTTTTTAAGATCATCATCAGAAATGATTTTTGTTAATTTTAAGGCTTTTTTAATATCCGTTCTTATATTCGTTCTAAATCTATTATATATATCATCAAAATCATCTATTATGTACGTGTAACCAATTGAATGTTTAAAGTTATTCCAATAAAAAGGAAGCACATTTGTAATATTATAATTTAAATTTTGTGCAAAATAATCAAATTTTGGTAATTGATTTATTAATTTCATAGTTATATCTTTTTCATAACTTAACATCGAAGTATATTTTTGCTTTAACGGATATTTAATATATAATCCCATATTTTGTGTCAATGAAGGCATGCCTATCCAGCTAAAAAAATATTTATTTTTTGTATAAAATGTTAAAGAAGCAACAATTTTATTATCTTTAGTTTCAATAACCACATTCCAGTTCTCAGATCCGCAAACAATATCCAACCACCAATCTTTATTAAAAAGTGGCATATTCTTTTCCGTCAAACAAAAATCTCTATATTTGTCTTTTTCAGTCAATTGAAGCCTTCTTATAAATACTTATTCACTAAAGTATCTTTTTTCATCATTTCATTAACAATGTATAAATCTTCTTTAGTGTCAACAGCTTTTGTGATATATTGAGAGGGGATCATTTTAACGATCAAACCATTCTCCAAAATTCTCATCATGTCCACAGATTCAATTATTTCTAATGGAGTAGGCTCCATTGTATTATACTCAAGTAAAAACTCTCTTGTAAAAGGAATCACACATACTTGTTTTTTCATAGGTACATCCATTATTCCTTTTTTTCTTGAGGGAATGGGTTCTCTTGAAAAATACAAAGCATTATTATTTTTGTCCATAACAACTTTTACTTCATTTGGATTCTCGAATTCTTCTATAGTATTTAAATCTGCAACCAAGTTTGTAATTATAATTTCTTTATTATCAAGCATTGGTGTAACTGCTTCATCAATCATCTCAGGAAAAGTGAGCGGTTCGTCTCCTTGAACCATAACCATAATATCAATTTTTTTATTTTCATCTTTTTCAATAGAAATCATAGCTTCAGCACATCTATCAGAACATCTTTCATGAATGTTACTAGTCATAACAGCTTTACCGCCAATTGATTCAATATAATCATATATTACTTTATCACAAGTTG